>USLE01000076.1 GCA_900555465.1 uncultured Butyricicoccus sp. | reverse complement strand
GGATGAGCTTTGCGTTCTGCCGCACGGCGGAAAAATCCGCCGCCGGCTGCTCGGCCGCCTCGGCGCTGCCCTCGGCCCAGCCTGCCTCCTGCTCCGCGCTCGGCGCCGCGCTGTCCGATGCGGCCGCAGTTTCGCCGCCCCCGCCGCACGCGGCCAGCCCCGCAAGGAGCAGCAGCACCAGCAGCAGGCATATCCCTCGTCTTTTCATCACAGAACACCCCTTTCCCGGTTTGGTTATTCTGTTAGACGGGAGGATTTCCCGGCAGGTTCCGCTTTCTTTCCGCTTTGTAACCTGCCGCAGCACAAAAAAAAGACGCGCCGCAGCGCGTCTTTTTCTTTTCTTGCTTACGCGATGACCCCGACCGGGACCTCCACCTGCTCGTAAACGATGCTGATGATCGCGAGCACGACCGTCGCGGTCGCGCGGCAGATATGCAGCAGGTCGTCGTCGATGCCGTGGCGACGCCCCTCGGCACGGTAGCTGTCGTGCAGGGCGGTGATGCGGTTTACCAGCGCATCCACCGAGGTGGGCGGAATGATGGGGCTGGCCCATTTCTCAAACCTTGCCTCGGTCAGCCGGCGGCGGATGACCAGCGCAACGCGCTTTTCATACAGGTAATGCGCCAGCAGGTTGTGGTCATAGATATCATCGTTGTGCGGATAGGTGAAGAAGTCGGTCATATAGTGGCAGATTTCACCCAGATCGACCGAAAGCTCGCGGCCGTTGTTCGGGCCGATGGTGTATTTCTCCGTAAAGGCACGGATCTTATCCATCACCTCGTCCATCATGATCGAGGGGTTATGCCGCTTGGTCAGGTAAGTACCGGTCAAATCAGGCTTCAAGTTGCCATAAACAAAGCCGCTCTGGTCAAACGTTACGCCACAGGTCTGCTGAACATAGTCCAGCAAAAGGTTGGCCACACGGATGTGGGACACGGAATCCATCAGCAATCCTCCAGACGGAATACGTACAATTTAACACAATCTTAACAGCGGGGCTCTACAATATCCAACCCCGAAATCGAAAACAGTATATCACAATTTTCTTTGCTTGTCTTGCTTTTTTCGAAATTGTAACAAAAAAAACATAAATTCATTACTTTTTTGCCGTAATCCCCAATATTAAGATTGTATTTTTGGTCATCTTGCCCGGAACGCTTCGTTGCGGAACTCGATCTTCCCCTCGAGCGCCTGACGCAGGCGCCGGCACATGGCCTCGCGGTCGCGGTTGAGCGTGCCCGCCAGATTGACATAGTTGGAGGCGTGGTTGGCGCGGAAAATGCTGCCTTCCGAGTCGATATGCTCCAAAAGGATGAGCGTCTCGTGCGCGATCTCGATCGGGTTCATCAGGTAGAAGCGGCCCTCCTGCCAGTCGCGCATGAGCGGGGTCTCGAGCTCGAACAGCAGGGTGAGCAGGCCGATATACTCGGGCTTCATGCGCGAGAGCGCCTCGGCGGTCTTGATCGCGTGCTCCTCGGACAGCTCGAGCGAGCCGAGGCCCGCGATGCAGGTGACCGACAGCTTCATGCCCGCCTCCTTGACCATCAGGCCCGCGCGCACGATCTCGTCCGCGGTCTCGCCCTTGTTGACGCGGCGCAGCAGCTCATCCGAGCCGGACTCAAGGCCGAGGTAGATCATCTCGAGGCCGAGCTCGTGCAGCATGTTGAGGTCCTCCTGCTTTTTGACCAGGATAGACGCCGGCGAGCCGTAGCTCGTCACGCGCTCGCACTCGGGGAACAGCTGCTTGATATAGCGCAGGATCTCCGCCATGTGCTCGGGGCGGCACATGAGCGCGTCGCCGTCCGCGAGGAAGATGCGCTCGACCCGGCGGTACATGCGCCGCGCCTCGTCGAAATCGCGCTTGACGTCCTCGAGCTTGCGCACGCGGAAGCGCTTTTCCTTGTACATGTCGCAGAACGTGCATTTGTTGTGGCTGCATCCGATCGTCACCTGTACGATCAGACTGTACGCCTCAGAGGGCGGACGGAATACGCGGCCTTCATATTCGATCATAGTCAGATTCTCCTTTTTCTGGTTTTATGGCAAAAAGCAGGGCGGAGAGAACTTTCCCCGCCCTTTTTACACGATCGTTCAGTTTTCGACGGATTTCTCGTCGTCCGCCTCTTCCTCGGCTTCCGCCTCGGCAGAGGGGGCGTCATCGTCCGCGGGGACCTCCTCGTCGAACGTATCCTGATAGGAAGCGTCCGCGCACTCCTCAGCGCAGGCGCAGGAGGCGCAGTCGGATTCCTCGCGCATCATTTCCTCCAGTTCATCCATCGCCTTCAGCTCGGCCTCGTGATAAACCTCTTCCTCGCGCTTTTTCTGCAGCAGGACCAGCGCCGCCGTAGCGCCCGCCGCACAGGCCAGGCTCGTCAGCAGCAGACCCGCCTTGATTTTTGTCGAATTTTTCACGGTATCCACTTCCTCTCAAAGTGATGCGGAATATTTATTTTACTTTACCATACGGGCGCGCCAAAGTCAATGGCAGCGGCCGGTTATTTGCCCAGTTCATAAGCGCGCGCGATGCACTTATCGCACGCTTCTGCCAAAATGCCGTACAGATCGTGCGCCTCGAGCACTTTCATGGCCTCGATCGTCGTGCCGCCGGGCGAACACACAGCCTTTATCAGTTCCGCGGGCGTCTTGTCGCGCCGGAGCAGCATTTTGGCCGAGCCGATCATGGTCTGGCAGAACAGCGTCAGCGCGTCGTCCGCGGAGATGCCGTGCTCCACCGCGCTCTGCACCATCGCGTCCGCAAAGGTATAGAGGTAGGCCGGCGCCGAGCCCGCGTACGGGATCACCTCGTTGAGCATGTGCTCCTTGTCAAACACCACGGTCACACCCATCGTGTCGAACAGCGCGCGCACCTGCGCAAGCTGCGCTTCGCTCGCAGCCGCGTTTTTGACCAGCTGGGTCGCGCCCTCGCCCAGCATGAGCGGGGTATTCGGCATCACGCGGATCATGGGCGTATCCGCGCCGAGCGCAGCTTCCATCCTGGCGAAGGTCACGCCCGCAGCGATCGAAATGACAAGCGGCTTTTCGCCCGCGCAGTCCGCAAGGACAGGCAGGATCTCGTCAAAATTCTGCGGCTTGACCGCGAGCAGCACCATGTCGCACGCGGTATATACCTCGGTATAGTCTCCTGTAACGGCGTAGCCCCTGGCGCGGTTTGCCTCGCGCTTTTCTTCGCTGCGGTTAAAGAGCAGCACCTCGCCCGGGGCAAACAGGCCCGCGCGCACCGCGCCGTCCGCGATCGCAGTGCCCATGCTGCCCGCGCCCAGCACGCCGAACCGGTAGTTCTTCATCATTATCCACCTCTTTACCATGATATTCTGGTAAAAACATTATAACACATCCGCCTTTTCCATGCAAATAGCTTGTGAAAAACCGCCGTTCGTGATACAATGTTTTTATTCTTGTATTCCGGAGGCGAAAAAATGGTGGGAAAGCATCTCCCCCATATCGGGCTGCGCACGGTGAAAACCGGCCTCGCGGTCGCGCTGGCGCTGTTCTTCGCCGATCTGCGGAGCTCGCCGCTGCCCATCTTCGCGGCCATCGGCGCGATCGTCGCCATGAACCGCACGGTGGGCGACGCATTCGAGACCTGCCGCACGCAGTTTTTCGGCATCCTGCTCGGTGCGGGCTTCGGCGCGGTGTTTGTCAACCTGTTAGTGGGTTTCCGCTATATCGGCATCGGCATCGGGCTGATCCTGCTCATCCTGCTGTGCGTGCAGCTGAAATTGCAGTTTGCCGTGCCGCTGGCGTGCATCGTGTTCGTGTCCATCTGCCTGTCGCCTGCAAACGAGGCGTTTGAGTACGGCGCCAACCGCCTGCTGGATACCTCGATCGGTCTGGCGACCGCGCTGGTGGTCAATCTGGTGATCAAGCCGTATAACAACCGTGAGCGGATCGTCAGCCTGCTGACGCATTTCCGCCAGTCCGTCCCCGCCTATGTGGAGGAGCGGGTGGTGCACGGCCGGTATCCCGACCTCACGCCCCTGCGCGCCCAGCTTGACCGCATCGCCAGCGAGCTTGCGACCTTCGAAAAGCAGAAAATGTACCGCGCGCGCGACCACGCCGATCAGGCCGTGTTCCTGCGCGGCTGCGAACAGCTGGCCCATTCGGTCTGGCAGGAGCTCTCCGCGCTCTGCGCGATGGACGAGCGCGGGCGGCTCTCTCCGGAAAACGCGGCGCAGCTCGCTGTGCTCGGCCTCTCCGTGCCGGAGGACATGGCAGGCCCGTCCCATACGACGGCCGACATCGTCGGCAACTACCACCTGGACAACCTGCTGCAGGCCTACCGGTACCTGACCGAGTTCAGCGCCTCCGCATAGCACAGCCCCCAAAAAGAGAAATAGAAAAGATGTAAGGGAGTTATCAACAAATCATGGAACAGAAATCGAGAAGCAGTTTTTCCAGCCGGATCGGCTTTGTGCTGGCGGCTGCCGGCTCCGCGGTGGGCCTTGGCAACCTCTGGCGCTTCCCCTATCTGGCCGCGCAGTACGGCGGCGGTATTTTCCTGCTGGTCTACCTCATTCTGGTCGTCACCTTCGGCTTCGCGCTCATGATCACCGAGATCGCGATCGGCCGCAAGACCCGTGTGTCCTGTATCGGCGCGTACAAGGCGCTCGACAAGCGCTTCGGCTTCCTCGGATGGATCTCGGCCTTTGTCCCGGTCATCATCACGCCGTATTACTGCGTCATCGGCGGCTGGGTCACCAAGTACCTGTTCACCTTCCTGACCGGCGGCGGCATGGCCTCGGCAGACGGCGGCGCCTTTTTCGACAACTTCATCGCTTTTGACACCGGCTCGATCGCGAGCACCATCTTCAACTTCAATGGCCCGACCCCGTGGTTCCTGATCTACGCACTGCTGACCGCTGTGGTCGTCATCTTCGGCGTAGAGAAGGGCATCGAACGCGCGAGCCGCTTCATGATGCCGGTGCTGGCCGTGCTGGCTGTCCTGATCGCGATCTATTCGCTGACCATCGACGGTGCGATGGAGGGCCTCAAGTATTACCTGCTGCCTGACTTCTCCAAGTTCTCCATGTCCACCGTGCTGGGCGCGATCGGCCAGATGTTCTACTCCATGTCGCTGGCAATGGGCATTATGATCACCTACGGCTCCTATATGCAGCGTGAAAACATTCTGGAGCATTCGGTCACCCAGATCGAGGTGTTCGACACGCTGTTTGCGTTCGTCGCAGGCCTGATGATCATCCCGCCGGTCGTTGCGTTCAACGGCGGCGACCCGAGCCAGATCAACAACGGCCCGGGCCTGATGTTCATCACCCTGCCGATAGTATTTGAGTCCATGCCGTTCGGCGAGATCGTCGGCGCGGTATTCTTCCTGCTGGTGCTGTTCGCGGCGCTGACTTCGTCCATCTCGCTGATGGAGACCATCGTCTCCGTGCTGATGGACAAGGCCGGCCTGCAGCGCAAGCCCGCTACCCTGATCGTCACGGTCATCGTGCTGGCGGTAGGCATGCTTTCCTGCCTGGGTTACGGCCCGCTCGGCAGCATCGAGATCATCGGCATGCAGTTCCTCGACTTCTTCGATTTCCTGTCCAACTCCATCCTGATGCCGATCGTGGCTTTCCTGACCTGTATCCTGATCGGCCATGTGGTCGGCACCAAGGTGATCGCAGACGAGGTCAAGCAGGGCGGCGCAGCCTTCCACCGCGAAAAGCTGCACCGCGTCATGATCCGCTGGGTCGCGCCGGTGCTGCTGGTCGCCATCCTGGTCTCCGAGCTGATGACCAAGGTGTTCGGCCTGTTCACCATCTAAGTAAATACACAAAAAGGGAGGCCCGGTCGGGTCTCCCTTTTCCGTTATCCGCGGGCTGCTGCAAAAAGGACGGAGGCCATTGGCCTCCGTCCTTTTTGCCTGCTGTGCAGGCCTCTCTCTTCTCCCGGGCGTGCGGGACTATGCTCAGCGGATCGGCAGCATCTTGCCGGTCTCGAAGGACTCCTTGCAGCGGTAAGCTGCCTCGGAAACCGCGGTGCCGTCGTATACGGTCAGGTCGCTGGGCTTGGTGTTATTACGCACGTGATCGGTGAACGCCACCATCTCGGCGACGAACGCCTCATGCCAGCGGCTCATAAAGTCCGGATAGTACTCCTCGCGCGAGCCGTGCTCGTCGACGATGTTGAGCAGGTTCTTCGCGCCGACGTTCGCGATGCGCAGCGTGCCGTGCGTGCCGATGATCTCGGTCTCAACGTTGGAGCCCGCCGCGTGGGTGCGGTTGGTGAACATGAAGCCCATCGCACCGTTCTCCATCTGGATGGTGGCTGCCGCGTTGTCCGCGTCATTCAGCTCCTTGTAAAGATCGAACTCGAACACGCCGCCGATCGCCCATACGTTCTTGACGTTCGAGCCGGTGAACCAGCGGATCAGGTCGATGTCGTGCACGCACATGTCGAGGAACTGGCCTCCTGAGTGCGGGGCGAACTTGAGCGTGGACTCGATGGTCGAGCGCGGGTCCTGGGTGTAGGAGCGCACCAGCACGACCTTGCCGATATCGCCGTTGTCGATCTTGCGCTTGGCCTCGGCGTAGGACTTGTCAAAGCGGCGCATGAAGCCCAGCTGGAAGATCAGCTCGGGGTGCGCCTCGACGACCTTTTCCGCGTCCTTGCACTGGGCAACGTCCGTGC
>USLE01000075.1 GCA_900555465.1 uncultured Butyricicoccus sp. | reverse complement strand
AGAAGCCGAAGGTCATCTGGGTCAGGTCGTTGGTGCCGAAGGAGAAGAACTCGGCTTCCTCGGCGATCTCGTTTGCGGTAACAGCCGCGCGCGGGGTCTCGATCATGGTGCCGATCATATACTTCATCTTCAGGCCGGAAGCCTCGATCAGCTCGTCCGCCTTGGCCTTGATGACCTTCTTGACGAAGCGCAGCTCGTTGATCTCGCTTACCAGCGGGACCATGATCTCCGGAGTGATCTTGAGGCCGTCTTCCTTCCAGACGTTGATCGCAGCGGAGATGATCGCTTCGGTCTGCATCTCGGCGATCTCCGGATACAGGACGTCCAGACGGCAGCCGCGGGTGCCCAGCATCGGGTTGAACTCATGCAGGTCGGCAACCTTGGCCTGGAGCTTGGCGAACGGGATGCCCATCTCGTCCGCCAGTTCCTTGATGTCCGCGTCTTCGGTCGGCAGGAACTCATGCAGCGGGGGATCGAGCAGGCGGATGGTTACCGGCAGGCCGCCCATCGCGCGATAGATGGCTTCAAAGTCGCCGCGCTGCATGGGCAGGATCTTGGCGAGCGCCGCCTTGCGCTGCTCGACCGTGTCGGATACGATCATCTCGCGCACTGCCTTGATGCGCTCGGGCTCGAAGAACATATGCTCGGTGCGGCACAGGCCGATGCCTTCCGCGCCGAACTTGCGCGCCTGGGTGGCGTCGCGCGGGGTGTCGCCGTTGGTGCGGACGTGCAGGGTGCGGATCTCATCCGCCCAGCCCATGAAGCGGCCGAAGTCGCCGGTCAGCTCCGCGTCCTGGGTGTCGATCTTGCCGAGGTATACGTTGCCGGTCGAGCCGTCGAGCGAGATGAATTCGCCCTCGTGAACGACCGTGCCGTCGGCAAAGGTGAGGGTCTTGTCTGCCTCGGAAACCTTGATGCCGTTGACGCCGGCGACGCAGCAGGTGCCCATGCCGCGCGCAACAACCGCTGCGTGCGAGGTCATGCCGCCGCGGGCGGTCATGATGCCTTCGGAAACCGCCATGCCGTCGATATCCTCCGGGGAGGTCTCCTGACGGACGAGAACGACCTTGAGGCCGGTCTTGTGCGCAGCCGCCGCTTCCTCAGCGGTGAAGTAGACCGCGCCGCAGGCCGCGCCGGGGGATGCCGGCAGGCCGGTGGTGATCGGGGTAGCCGCCTGCAGGGCAGCCGGGACAAACGTCGGGTGCAGCAGGGCGTCGAGCTGCTTGGGCTCTACCTTCATGATCGCCTGCTCCTTGGTGCAAACGCCCTCGTCAACGAGGTCGACCGCGACCTTGAGCGCAGCCTGCGCGGTGCGCTTGCCGTTACGGGTCTGGAGCATATAGAGCTTGCCGTTTTCGATGGTGAACTCCATATCCTGCATATCGCCGTAGTGCTGCTCCAAACGGGAGGAAATATCAACAAACTGCTGGTATACTTCGGGCATGGTGTCCGCGAGCGCGGAGATCGGCTGCGGGGTGCGGATGCCGGCTACAACGTCCTCGCCCTGCGCGTTCATCAGGAACTCGCCGTACAGCTTCTTCTCGCCGGTCGCCGGGTTGCGGGTGAACGCAACGCCCGTGCCCGAGGTATCGCCCATGTTGCCGAATACCATCGACTGGACGTTGACCGCAGTGCCCCAGGAGTGCGGGATGTCGTTCATGCGGCGATAGGTGTTCGCACGCGGGTTGTCCCAGGAGCGGAATACCGCGCGGACAGCCTCCATCAGCTGCTTCTTGGGATCCTGCGGGAAGTCCTCGCCGAGGGACTTCTTATAGTGGTCCTTGAACAGGACGATCAGCTCGGACATATCATCCGCATCCAGCTCGTTGTCCATCTTGACGCCCTTCTTCTCCTTGACCTGGTCGATGAAGGTCTCGAAGGTGGACTTGGGCAGCTCCATAACGACGTCCGAGAACATCTGGATGAAGCGGCGGTAGGAGTCACGCGCAAAGCGCGGGTTGTTCGTCAGCTTCGCAACGGCTTCGCAGATCTCGTCGTTCATGCCGAGGTTGAGGATGGTATCCATCATGCCGGGCATGGAAGCGCGCGCACCCGAACGGACGGATACGAGCAGCGGATTCTCCGGATCGCCGAGCGTTTTGCCGGTTACCTTTTCCAGCTTATCGAGGTACTCAAGGATCTGCTCCTGAATGTCGGGATAGATCGTCTTGCCATCCTCATAATACCGGGTGCAGGCCTCGGTCGTGATGGTAAAACCCTGCGGTACGGGCATTCCGAGTCCGGTCATTTCGGCCAGATTGGCACCTTTGCCGCCGAGCAGCTCACGCATAGAGCCGTTGCCTTCCGGGAACATGTAAACGTACTTCTTCATTTGGGTCTTTTCCTCCATTTCGTTTGGTGCTCACTCTAAAACACACTTCAATCACGCAAAGCTATTATACCATGTATCGCGCTTTGTGTTCTATTGTGGTAATTCACCGATTTGCCGAGCTTATCTTGTGCAAAATGACGGAAAATTATAAAAAAAACGGAGAAAACAGGGAAAACTTTTTGTTATTTTTCCCGGATTCCAACCTTTTTCTTACAAAAAATTGATATAACCCGCATTTTATGCGCTTTTTCGCCTGTTTTGTGAAATGGAACAATGAGCGGTTCGTTTTATGCAGTCCTCCCCTGCGCGTGCACAGACGCCTGCAAGCTGATGTGCAGACGATACAACGCCAAACGAAAAAGGACCGCGCAAGGCGGTCCCCTCACAAGGGTATCCAAGCTGTTTATGGATTCCCCCTGCGGGTAGCGATTACGATACCCGCAGGGGGACTTTTGTTTTTGCGGGATTTACAGATTTCCCATCCTGATTCCGGATGGCGGGATTACCAGTGATGCCAATATCGATATAGCGGTCCTGATACAGCCGCTTGAAGATAACATCCAGCTCTGTCCTGCGGATCTCGCGCCACAGCCCGGCGGTCTGCTTCACGCTGATATAAGCGGCAGCGCCCGCCTGATGCTCCATATTGTCACAGGACAATCGTGTTGACCGCCTCGATCAGATCCACGACCGAGGAGCGGGGGATGAGCGAAACCGGCGTGCCGTCGATCACGGCAAGGCACTGTTCGCCGTCATAGCGGTAAAGCGTGATCTGCACCGTGGGGTGTGCCTCGTTGTCCAGATGGACGGTCAGGCTGATCTCCTCCTTCTGATCCGGCTCCTCGTCTGTAAAGCTGGCGGCGCTCAGGTTTTCGAGCGCGGACTGCAGGTCTGCGGTATCCAGCTCCTCCTCGCCGTAGTAGAAGGTTTTATCCTCGCCGCTGCCCTCTGAGGTGATGGCGTAGCTCTCGTCCTCGAGCGTGATGTCAAAGCCGGTGATGTCGGCGAAATCCGCGGTCAGCACCTCGTAGTGCCGCAGGTCATCATAGCCCGCCGCCATCAGCGCCTTGTAGCTGTCGCCGTCGATCCGGTAGAGGATCGGGGAGTCGCCCACGCGGGCATAGGCAGTGATCTCCTCTTCCTCCCCGTTTTCTTCGGTTTCGTTCTCTGCGGCCTCACGTTCTTCCGGGTCACGGCTGATATGCAGGGTGAATTCTGCTGTTTCCTCGCTGTCCCCGGGCGTATACGTCACAGATACGCTCAGTTCGGGGTCGTCCAGCCCGTACTGCGCCAGCTCCTCCCCGGATGCGTTATAGGTCACATAGTCGGTCAGCGACAGGCCGGAGATGCTGCCGAGGTAGCTCTCCACGCGCGAGGTGTCGAGCGGCAGCATGGTGTCGTCCTGCGGGGTGAAATACACGTCCTCGCTGCAATAGGTGTAGGCGCTGTCCTCGGTATATGCCTGATAGGTGACCTCGTAGCTGTCCTCGCCGTCAAAGCTGATGCTGTCCACCTGGCCGAAGTCCGGGGTTTCGTCGTTTTCGATCATATCGCGCAGCGTGGCGTCGAAATAGTCCAGCGGGTCGGTCACCGCCAGATAGACCTTGCCGTCCCCGAGCGATACATACCGCTGGGAATCCATAGTGCTGTAATCGCCCAGACGGATCTCATAATCCGTATCCGCGGTGGACAGATTGATCGTGCAGACCGGGTCGTCCAGCCCGTACTGGCCCTCATCGGTCACATCCTCGATGATAAACGCCGCGCTGAAGGACGAAAACACATCGAGCAGCTCGTTTATCTTGTCCTCGCTTACCGGGAAGGCCGCGTCCCCGTCATAGACCCAGCCGTCCTCTTTGTGAAAGGCGAGCGACTCGGACTCGTTTTCCCAGGAAAGCGTCTCGACCGCATCCGCATCCACTTCGAGCACGACCTCGCCGCTCGTGCGGATCTCCTCCTTTTCCTGCTCGTACTGCACGACGATCAGCGTTGCCACGCAGACCACCGCCAGCACGCCGAGCAGGGCATAAAGCCGTTTAGCCCGCTTCATTCTGCTTTTTCCTCCTTTTCCAAATGACATACACGCCCGCGCCCAGATAGGCCAGCGGGAACACGCCGATCATCAGGGTCTTGAGCAGCGCAGCCGTAGAATCGCTGATGGAAAGATAGTTGTAGTTGAGGGACTTGCTGCGGATCGCCATCGCTTCGCTTTCCCCGATCAGAGAGGACAGCGCGTTCATCGCCAGATCCGCGTTCGAGCCGGAGGACAGCGCGTTATACATATCGTCCAGGAACGCGGCGGAGGAGAACCAGACCATCTGCCCCTCATTGCCGCAGTCGACCGACAGCGCGACCGCGAACGGGCCGTCCGTGTCGCCCTCCTCCTTTTCGTAGGTGTCGAGGTCGTAGCCCGCGGCCTTGCTGAACGAGGCGTCCGAGGTGGTCAGCAGCTCGGTGACCGAGGTGCCGTCGCTCTCCGGCGTGACAAACATCGCCTGCGAGATCGGCATGTTCGGATAATAGTTCTCCTCGATCAGCGCATCCGTGATCTCGTGGCTCTGCATCTCGGGCAGCAGGATATAGGGCTGAGCGGTGTAGCGCTCGCGGTCACCCTCGACCACGATGCCGTCATAGGTCTCGACCCCGTATTCCTCCAAAAGTCTGTACAGGTTTTCCAGCACGCCGTCCTCGGTCGGGCCGGCCATGACCAGCAGGCGGCCGCCGTTTTTCGTGTAGTTCGAGAGCAGCTCGGCCTCCTCCTGTGAAATGTCGGTGGACGGCTCGTAGATCATCACACAGTCCGCCTCCTCCGGGATCTCGTCCACGGTCAGCAGGGACAGGGTGTTGATCTCGATGTTTTCCTTTTCGATCTGGTCGCTGAAGGTGGACGGCAGCTCCTGCTCGCCGTGGCCCTCGACCACATACAGCTGGGGCAGGTCCTCGGTGGTCACATAGTCGATCGCCGAGGTGATCGCGCCCTCGCCGTCAAATGAGGTGTTGTAGGTATAGGAATAGAGATCTGCCTCCTGCACATAGATGTCATCATAGCGGATGTAGCGGCTGCGGTCGCCGCACTCCACCACCAGACTGTTGTTCTGCACGGCCTCGCTGGTGTACTGCTCGGCAAAGGTCGGGTAGACATCCGGGTTGCGCTTGACCACCGAGATATGGTCGGACAGGCTGTCGTATTTGTCCAGCAGGGTCCCGATCACGTCGTCCTCCTCGCCGGACTGCACGATCCAGTAGATCGTCACATCCTCTTCCAGCGCGTTGACCACGGTTTTGGTATTGCTCGTGATCGAGTACAGCTTGGAGGCGCTGATATCATACCGGGTCACGGAGGCAGGCAGCGCGGTCACCAGAATATTGACGACCACCAGAATCGCGAGCACGATCGCCGTGATGGCGAGCGAATACGAGCCGCCTTTGAACGCGATGCGGTTGCGCTCGGACTGCGCCGCATCGGAAAGGAGCTTGAAGCGTTTCATCAGTTATACCTCCTTTTCTCGAGCGACTGCACGGTCAGGAACAGGAAAAATGCGATCACCGAAGCATAATACACGATCGCGGACAGGTCGAATACGCCGCTGACAAAGGTATTGAACCGCTCGAACAGGGACAGCTGCCGCATGATATTCGGCAGCAGCCCCTCCATCGCCGCGGGGTCTGCGATGCCGACCACACAGACCGGGATGGCCAGCACAAGGCAGACGCCGGCTGCCAGCAGATCGTTGCGGGTCAGGCAGCGAACCACCGCGCCCAGCGCGAACACGATCGCCGCCAGCGCGATCATCGAGCCGAGCGCGGTCGAGGACACATATTCGGACAGGCTGACACTGTAGTAGTTGAACAGGATGACCGCGATGCTGATGCCCGCCGCGAGGCCCTGGTTTTCGGTCAGCGAGGAGATGAACATGCCGACCGCGACGAGCGCCGCACCCATCACAAAGATAGCAAACAGCGACCCGTACGAGGTCGGGAGATATACCTCGCCGAACTGCGCAAAGATCAGCGGATAGAGCGAAATAACGGCCAGCGGGATGAGATAGACCGTCAGCAGGGCGAGGTACTTGCCCAGAACCACCTGCGTGGTGGTGATGGGCAGCGAATACAGCAGCTGGTCGGTCTTTTGCCGGCGCTCCTCCGCGATGACGCGCATGGTCAGGATGGGCACGATCACCACGAATACAATGCTGCCGAAGCTGAGCACATACTCGAAATTGCTGACCGCGGCCTGCAGGTTGTACAGCATAGCGCCGAAGCCCACGATCGCCAGCAGGAACGCGCCGAACACATAGGCGGTAAAGGAATGGAAATAGTTTTTCAGTTCGTGCTTGAATACGGCTGTCATGCCTGCTTCGCCTCGCTTTCTTCC
>USLE01000074.1 GCA_900555465.1 uncultured Butyricicoccus sp. | reverse complement strand
CGCAGCCGCGCCGCAGGCGGCACGGGCCTCGGCCTTGCGATCGCCAAGGAGATCGTCGAGCAGCACGAGGGCAAGATCGCGCTCGCGAGCGAATACGGCAAGGGCACGACGGTCACCATCACCCTGCCGACCGACCTGACCCCCAACCGCGAGGAGGGACCGGCATGAAGGGCGCGCAGCACTCGGCGAAAAATACCGCGAAAAACATCTCCCTGATCGTGCTGGTGGTGATGCTGGGCGTCCTGTGCGCCGCCAACTGGCTGGCGGGCATGAATATTGCGCAGATGCCGGCGGACAACCTGCTGCGCCGCGCATACGACCACCTGTTCGGCGGCGCGGTCGGCTATGAGCTGCGCTCGTCCGGCGTATCCGCGGCCGAGCCCGCGCAGCTGGCGCTCACCGTGGACGGGCAGCTGTACGGCGTGCAGTATAATATGACCGATATCGACGCAGGCCTCGCCGCGGTGCGTCCGGTCTGGACGCAGGCGCTTTCGGACGGCACGCTGTCCGAAAGCAGCGAGCAGGAGCTGCTTTCGGCGCTCAGCGCGGGCGACTGCGCGGTGCTGCGCTATCACGGGGCCATCCCGCTGAGCGTGGTCGCGGGCTGGATGGGCGGCAGCTGGAAGGACGACGGCGAGCGCACGGTCGAGACGCTGGTCTATGCAGCGGGCGCGGAGCGCCTGTTCGCGCGCGCATCAGACGGCGCGCTGTACAGCGCCCCCGCGCGGGTGGACAGCAGCACGATGGCGTCCGCCCAGCAGGCGTTCCGCGGCCTGCCGTGCAAATTCTCGGGCGACGCCTATGCGGTCTATCCGGAGACCCTGCTGTTTGAAAGCGAGACCCTGACCCTGCCGCTGCTGGAAGAGCGCGCGATCGACCTGTTCGCCGCGCAGAGCGGCGCGGGGCTGGAAGGACTGCTTGCGGCGTTCGGGTTTACGGCCTATACGGACTTTTACAGCGAGACCAACGAGCAGGCGCGCGTGTTTGTGGACAACGCCAGCACGCTGCGCGTGAACGCCTCCGGCCTGCTGCAATACGCCTCGGCTGGGACGGACAGCACGGTGCACGCCTATGAGGCCGGCGAGGTGAGCGGCCAGTCCGCGCTGGACGCACAGCTCGACTGCGCCCGCCAGATCCTGGACGAGGCGCTGCGCGCGGGCGAGACCAATACCCACGCCTCGCTCTATGCGGTGCAGCAGAGCGGCGAGCAGACCACGCTCGTGTTCATGCAGCTGTACGGCGGCGTGCCCATCCTGGGGGAGAGCGACTTTGCCACCTTCCGCTTTACGGACGGCGCGCTCTCGGCTGCAAGCATCCGCCTGCAGCGCTTCACCCCGCAGGAGACGCGGCGCACGGTGCTGCCTGCGCGGCAGGCCGCCGCGGGCGCGTCCGGCACCGAGCGCAGCATGATGGTGGCTTACCGCGAACAGGAGGACGGCTATGTCCCGGCGCGGTTTTATCTGACAAACGAGGGCTGACAGGAGGTGAGGCCGCTTGCAATGGGATAAGGTGAAAAATGTGCTGATCGTCATCCTGCTGGCGGTCAACCTGTTCCTGCTGGGCAATCTCGGCATCAAGCTGTGGCAGAACCGGCAGCGCGAGGCCGCGCTGGAGGCCAACCTGCGCAGCCTCGCCGGGGGCTACGGCATGACGCTCGATGCGGGCTTCCGCCTGCCCGAGGACAAGGTGCTGCCCGAGCTGTCGATCGACCGCAGCCGCGCGGACGAGGAAGCTGCTGCCGCGGCGATGCTGGGCGGGGAGATCGAGCGCACCGAGCAGGAGGACGGCACGGTGACGTTTGAAAGCGAGGCCGGCACGGTGGAATGGCGTGCGGACGGCCGGGTGCGGGGCAGCTTTGCCATCAGCGAGGAGGCGCCTGCGGATGCGGAGGCCGCCCGGCGGCTGGCGCGCCGCCTGTTTTCGGACTGGGGCCTTCAGGCGGAGGACGCGCAGCTCACAGCGGACGGGACGACGGCAACCCTGCGCGGCACGGTTGCGGGCCTGCCCGTGTTCAACCGCGCGCTGACGCTCCGCTTTGCGCAGGACGGCGGCGTGACGCTCGACGGGCTGTGGAGCTTCGGCACGCCGTACACCACGGTCAGCGGGAGCGGCGTGGCGTGCAGCGCAGCGGACGCGCTGCTCGAATTCGTCGCCAAGCAGCCGGAGGCGGCCTCCATCCTGTCGATGGAAGCGGGCTACCGGATGCAGACCGACAGCAGCCGGCGCCAGCAGCTCACGCCGACTTGGAAGATCGTGACCGATTCCGGTGAATATTTGGTGGATTGTGACAAAAAGACGATCGTAGACGAGGAAAACTGAAAAAACTCTTTCCTTTATCGAAAATTGTGGTACAATAAATTGGTGAGAATCTGCGCGGACGCACCCCGCGGTGCGCGCGTTCATACAATAGAAATGATATCGAACAGAGAAACCGGCGCGGGATCGACCGCGTATAGAGTGAGGAGTAGGTAGGTTTGACCAAGTATGTAATCAACGGCGGCAAAACGCTCAACGGTGAGGTGACCATCTCCGGCGCGAAGAACGCGGCGGTGGCGATCGTACCGGCGGCGCTGCTGGCAGACGGCCCGGTCCGCATTGAGAATGTACCCAAGATCATTGATGTCACACTGCAGATGGAGATCATGCGCGAACTGGGCGCGCAGATCCGCCTGATCAATTCCACGACGGTTGAGATCCAGAATTCCCAGAACCCGAGCCTCAAGCCGCACGAGCTCGAGCGCAAGCTGCGCGCTTCCTATTATCTGCTCGGCGTGCTGCTCGGCAAGTACGGCTATGCCGAGGTCGCCATGCCGGGCGGCTGCAATTTCGGCGGCGTGCGCCCGATCGACCAGCACATCAAGGGCTTCGAGGCGCTCGGCGCCACGGTCACGCTGCCCAAGGGCGGTTACATCCGCGCGGAGGCGCCCGAGGAAGGGCTGCACGGCGCGCATATCTACTTTGACGTGGTATCGGTCGGCGCGACCATGAACATCATGCTCGCCGCGGTGCTCGCCAAGGGCCAGACCATTATGGAAAACTGCGCCAAGGAGCCGCATATCGTGGACCTGGCGAACTTCTTAAACGCGATGGGTGCAAACGTCAAGGGCGCGGGCACGGATGTGATCAAGATCCGCGGCGTCGAGCGTCTGCACGGCGGCACCTATTCCATCATCCCGGACCAGATCGAGGCGGGCACGTTTATGGCGGCGGTCGCTGCATGCGGCGGCTCGGTGCTGGTCAAGAACGTCATCCCCAAGCACCTCGAGTGCATCACCGCAAAACTCAAGGAGATGGGCGTCGAGGTGACCGAGTTTGACGACGCGGTGCTCGTGCGCCGCGAGGGCAGACTCACCCGCACCAATATCAAAACCATGCCGTATCCGGGCTTCCCGACCGATATGCAGCCGCAGATGACGACCGCGCTCTGCCTTGCAGAAGGCACGAGCATCGTCACCGAGGGCGTGTGGGACAGCCGCTACCGCTACACCGAGGAGCTGGCGCGCATGGGTGCGAACATCCATGTGGACGGCAAGATCGCGGTCATCGAAGGCGTGGAGGAGTTCAAGGGCGCGCCGGTGCGTGCGCACGACCTGCGCGCGGGCGCGGCGATGGTCATTGCCGGCCTCGCAGCCAAGGGCGTGACCGAGGTCGAGCAGGTGCAGAACATCGAGCGCGGCTACGAGACGCTGGTCGAGAAATTCGTGGCGCTCGGCGCGGACATGTACCGCTCGGAGATCCCGGACTCGATGGGCATGGCGCAGCGCGCATAAAAACGCAATGTATAGGGGGCTTTAGCCCGTAGGCTCCTATCCTTATTTCCGCGTCGTGCGCGGACAAAATGAGGGAAAGCCCCCTATATACGAAAGGCGGTTCCGAAGAAACCGCCTTTCGATACCCGAACGGCGCCGCCCAAGGCGGCTGAGTCGAGGTGTAAAAAGTCAGGCACATGTCCCGACTTTTTACGGAAACAGCAGGCTGTTTCCTGATTTAAGATCGCGCGGAGCGCGGTCTGCTGCGGCGGGCCGCGGGCCTGTACCGTAATTTGCGATGCCGCGGACGGAAGTTCGCGGCCTTTTCAGTATCTGGAGGTTAAAAATTTGGCGGAACGGTATTACTACAGCATTGCAAGCGGGTCGTCGGGCAACTGCGGCCTGTATATGGCGGACGGCACGGCGATCCTGATCGACCTGGGCGTATCCCTGCGCAAGATCACGACCGCGCTCGCCGCGCTCGGCCTTGCGCTGGGCGACATTGCCGCCGTGCTGCTCACGCATGAGCATATCGACCATGTCAAGGGCCTGCCGATGTTCCTGAAAAAGGGGCGCGCGCCGGTGTTCGCCTCGCGCGGCACGGCGGAGGCGCTCGCGGAAAAGGACCCGCTCTGCGCCGACCGGCTGAACGTCTTTGACAGCGGCGAGCGGTTCTGGGTGCGCGATGTGGACATCACGCCGTTCGCGACCCCGCACGACGCGGCGGAGAGCGTGGGCTACATACTCGAACACGGCGGCAGCCGGTTCGGCTTTGCGACCGACCTCGGCTTTGTGCCGCGCGACGCGGCGGACTGCCTGCGCGGCTGCGAGGCGGTCGTGCTCGAGAGCAACCACGACCCGCATATGCTGCAGGCCGGGCCGTATCCGTATTCGCTCAAAATGCGCGTCGCGGGCCCGGCGGGCCACCTGTCCAACCCGGACTGCGCGGTGTTCGCGGCCGATCTGGTCAAAAACGGCGCGCGCACGCTCATTCTCGCGCACCTGAGCGAGAAAAACAACATCCCGGAGCTGGCGCTCCAGCAGACGCGCGCCGCGCTGCGCGGCCTGCCCGCGTGCGAGGTCATCGTCGCGCCGCGCGAGCGCATGGAACAGCCTGTCATCTTTGGGGAGGAGGACGCATCGTGCTCTCTGTCCGGCTGATCTGCGTGGGCAAGCTCGGCGAAAAGTTCTGGGCCGAGGCGGTGAAGGAATACACCAAGCGCCTTGCTGCATATTGTAAATTGGAGATCATCGAGCTGCCCGAGCAGCGCCTGCCGCAAACGCCCTCACAGGGCGAGATCGACCAGGCGCTCGACAAGGAGGCCGCGCTGATCGAGGCCAGGATCCCGCAGGGCGCGGCGGTGATCGCGCTGTGCATCGAGGGCAGGCCGCTGTCCTCCGAGCAGCTCGCAGATTACCTCGGCAAGCTGACCGTTTCCGGGACGAGCCGGCTGTGTCTGCTGATCGGCGGCTCGTGCGGCATGGCGGAGCGCGTAAAGCAGCGCGCCGCGCTGCGTCTGTCCATGTCGCCCATGACCTTCCCGCACCACCTTGCGCGCGTGATGGTGCTCGAACAGCTGTACCGCGCGCTGAACATCGCCGCGGGCGGCAAATACCACAAGTGATATGAAGGATTGCAGGACAAAATACCCGATCATCCTCGCGCACGGCTTGGGTGTGACCGACACGGGCGGCCTGTATGTGCCGTGGGGCCGGATTCCGGACACGCTGCGCAGGCGAGGCGCTGCCCTCTATTTCGGCGGGCAGGACGCCTGGGGCAGCATCGAGACCGGCGCGGCCCAGCTCGCGCGGACGGTGCGCCGCGCGATGCGCGAAACGGGGTGCGACCGGGTCAACCTCATCGCCCACTCCAAGGGCGGGCTGGAGGCGCGTTACCTGATCTCCAGCATGGGCTGGGGCAGGCATGTGGCCTCGCTCTCCATGCTGTCCACGCCAAACCGCGGCTCGCGCGTGGCCGAACTGCTGCTGTATGCCCGGCCGGGCGTGGCGGCATGGGCGCGCGGCAACGACGCATACTGGGCGCGGCACGGGGACGAGAAACCCGACTCGCTGCGCGCGGGCGAACAGCTGACGCCGAAGTACCTCGAGCAGTTCAACCGGGACAATCCGGATGCGAACTGCGTCTATTACCAGAGCTGGGGCGCGCGGCTGGGAAAGGCGCGCGCTGACACCGCCATGCTGCTGACGCACGGCCTGTTCTACCCCGCGCACGGGGAGAGCGACGGACTGGTCACGCCGGCCTCCGCCCGCTGGGGGCATTGGCGCGGCACGCTCGAGGGGGTTTCGCATCAGCAGCTGGTCGACGTGTTCGGCAAGGACCGGGACGGCTTCGCGGTGTGCGGGTTTTATATCCGGCTGGTGCAGGAGCTGGTCCGGCTGGGATTTTGAGGAAGCGGGGCAATAGCTTTTTAACTTTAAAATTTCAAAAAGGATTTACATTGCCCGTCCGATTCGGTAAAATATAAAGGAAAGAAAAATATACTTCAGGAGGGCGTCCCCATGATTATCACGATAACGCTCAATGCCGCTCTTGACCGCACGCAGCGCATCGAACACCCGCTGGTGGTCGGCAAGCTCAACCGTGCGGCATCCAGCCATCTGGAGCCGGGCGGCAAGGGCATCAATGTTTCGCGGGCGATCAAAGCGCTGGGCGGCAACAGTGTTGCGCTGGGCTTCTGCGCGGGCACGAACGGCCGCATTATGAAGGATATGCTGACCGCTGCGGATATCCACCATGATTTTGTCGATGTGGCGGGCCAGACGCGCGTCAACACGCAGATCATCGACGCACAGGGCGGGCATACCGAGGTCAACGAGCCGGGCAACAAGCTGGACGATGCGGATTTCCTGCGCCTGCTCGACCGGATGGAGGGCTACCTGCAGGAGGGCAACATTTTTGTCCTTGCCGGGTCCACGCCCCCTGAATTCCCGCTCAAGAACTACCGCAAG
>USLE01000073.1 GCA_900555465.1 uncultured Butyricicoccus sp. | reverse complement strand
GTCCAGAAGGGCAACCCGCCCGAGGAGCGCAAGATCCAGCGCCTGTTCCGCGACGGAAACGTCACCCGCATGATCCGCCGCTGCAACGACTTCGGCGCGGGCGGCGTATCGGTCGCCATCGGCGAGCTGGCAGACGGCCTGGACATCGACCTCAACGCCGTACCGAAGAAGTACGACGGTCTGGACGGCACCGAGCTTGCCATCTCCGAGTCGCAGGAGCGCATGGCAGTCGTTGTGCGCGCGAAGGACGCGGATGCGTTCATCGCCGCGGCGGCAAAGGAAAACCTCGAAGCGGTCAAGGTCGCGGTCGTGACCGACAAGAACCGTCTGTGCATGACCTGGAACGGCAACACGATCGTGGACGTTTCCCGCGACTTCCTCAACACCAACGGCTGCGCCAAGCATGTGACTGCCGAAATTGCTCCCCTGCCCGCGCCGTCCATCGCGTGCGCGCCGGAGGGACAGACCGAAAAGGAAAAGCTGCTGCACCACGCTTCCACGCTCGGCATCTGCCTCGAGCGCGGCCTGGTCGAGCGGTTCGACGGCTCGATCGGCGCGAACTCGGTGTTCATGCCCTTCGGCGGCAAGTACCAGCTCACCCCGGCGCAGGTCATGGCGGCAACCATGCCCGCCCTGCACGGCCAGTGCGAGACCGCATCCGTCATGGCGTTCGGCTTTGACCCCTATTACACCGAGCAGAACCCCTTCCTCGGCGCGTCTGCGGCGGTGATCGAATCGGTCGCGAAGCTCGTTGCCGCGGGCTGCGACTTTGAAACCGCTTACCTCACCTTCCAGGAATACTTCGAGCGGCTGGGCAAGGACCCGAAGCGCTTCGGCAAGCCGCTTTCCGCCCTGCTGGGCGCATACACCGCGCAGGAGGAGCTGTGCCTCGGCGCGATCGGCGGCAAGGACTCGATGAGCGGCTCGTTTGATGATATGGACGTCCCGCCGACGCTGGTTTCCTTCGCCATTGCCCCGCAGGATGCCTCCCGCCTGATCTCGCCCGAGTTCAAGGCGGCGGACCACCCGGTTTACTTCTTCGACGCGCCGTACAATCAGGACGGCTCGCCAGATTACCAGACCATGAAGCACATCTGGAACGAGGTCGCGAACCTCATCGCCTCCGGCAAGGCGGTGTCCGCATGGGCGCTGTCGGTCGGCGGCATCGCCGAGGGCGTGTGCAAGATGGCGCTCGGCAACAAGATCGGCTTTGCGTTTGACGAATCCCTCCCCGCCGAGGCGCTCTACCTCAAGAACTTCGGCGGCATCCTGATCGAAGCCGTAGAAGACCTGCCGGCATACTGGCTGGTCGGCCGCACGACTGCGGACGAGTCCATCACGGTCGCGGGCGAGCGCGTTTCGCTCGACGAGCTGACGGGCGCGTTCGAGGGCCGTCTGGAAAGCGTGTTCCCGACCCATGCGGACGCTGCGGACGAGCACCTTACTAAGGTATCCTGCACTGAGCGCAGCGGCAAGGCCCCGGCGGTCAAGTCGGCCAAGCCCCTCGCGGTCATCCCGGTCTTCCCGGGCACCAACTGCGAGTACGACACCGCGCGCGCGGTTGAAAACGCAGGCGGCGTAGCGGAGATCATCGTGGTGCGCAACTACTCCGCGGACGCGCTCGCCGAGAGCGCAGAGCAGCTCGAGAGCGCCATCCGCCGCGCGCAGATGATGATCCTGCCGGGCGGCTTCTCGGGCGGCGACGAGCCGGACGGCTCGGGCAAGTTCATCGCCTCCTTCCTGCGCGGCCCGGGCATCAAGGATGCGATCCACGAGCTGCTCGGCAAGCGCGACGGCCTGATGCTCGGCATCTGCAACGGCTTCCAGGCGCTCATTAAGCTCGGCCTTGTCCCCTATGGCGAGATCCGCGATGAGATGAGCGGCGACGACCCGACGCTGACCTTCAACCTGATCGGCCGCCACCAGAGCCGCTATGTGACCACGCGCGTCGCGTCGGTAAAGTCCCCGTGGCTGTCCTCCTGCGAGGTGGGCGACCTGCATTCTATTGCGATCTCGCACGGCGAGGGCCGCTTCGTTGCCCCGCAGAGCGTGATCGACGACCTCGCGAAGAATGGCCAGATCGCGTTCCAGTACACCGACCTTGCGGGTGAGCCGTCTATGGACATCGCGTGGAACCCGAACGGCTCGATGTGCGCGATCGAGGGCATCACCAGCCCGGACGGCCGCGTGCTGGGCAAGATGGGCCACACCGAGCGCTACAGCCCGTTTGTCGGCAAGAATATCTATGGCGAAAAGTACCAGCCGATCTTTGCAAACGGCGTGAAATACTTTAAATAAAAGCAATGGAAAAAGCGCCCCGTATGGGGCGCTTTTCTGAAAGGACAACATCTTTTATGGAACCGATCTTTACAATTGAATATTCCGAATACTGTGTTGCAGAGGAATTGAGCAAACTACTATATATTCCAAAACAATTTAATCCTTCGATTTTTGTTCCCACTTCTCGCCAAGAAAAAGGGATTGATCTCATCCTATACAGAAGGGACGATGAGGCATGCCGTAACTTTACTACTACGATTCAAGTTAAATCATCGCGCATATGGCGTATGGATGATAAAACGGCTGCAAAGAACAATAATTGTGAATTTGCACTCTGGTACAGCAAATTTATTCCCTCACCCCGTGCTGACTTCTTTATTCTTACAGCGCAGTACCCATATCTTTCAAATAATGACCATATTGCGCAGGGAAAACGCAGTTCTCCAAAAGCAAATATACATTGGAAAAGCTTATTCCTTGTATTTACACAGCAAGAAATGAAACACTTTCTGTCACGCATCAAAAATAAAAGCGGAAATACTGACCATTGGTTTGGCATCGTATTTAATAACCCCAAAGAGATATATACACAGCGTGGGTTTTATAAAGAAAACGGTGATTTTTTATTCGAGCCACTAGACCAATATATTTTGAGCCGTAAAAATCCACATGCAATTCAAAAACTTCAAAAATCTCTTATGCCATCTTCATAATAAGGAGCATCATCCATGACCCCCTACGAACACAAGGTCCAATATTACGAAACCGACGGCATGGGCATCGTGCACCACTCGAACTACATCCGCTGGTTCGAGGAGGCGCGCGTCGACCTGCTCGAGCAGCTCGGCTACGGCTACGACCGCATCGAGGCCGAGGGCTTTTCCAGCCCGGTGCTCGAGGTCGCCTGCAAATACAAAACAATGGCGCGCTTCGGCGACACCGTGCTGATCCAGGCGCGCATTTCGGATTACAACGGCGTGCGGCTGTCCCTGCATTACGAGGTGCGCGACGCGCAGACCGAGGAGCTGCGCTGCGAAGGCGAAAGCCGCCACTGCTTTATGGGCCGCGAAGGACGCCCTGTGTCCCTCAAACGCAGCTGGCCTGCGCTCGATCAGGCGCTCTCGGAGCAGCTGCCGCAGGACTGACAGCGTGCATGGCAGAAAAAACCGCCCAATCGGGCGGTTTTTTTCATGCTCTCGTATAATAAATCACCGTGACCTCGCCATTTTCAATGGAAGGCTGGCAGTAGTTATAAATGCTGCCCGTGCTCACCGGATGCTCCATCTGGTGATACGGCTGGGTCACATCGATCGCAACGCAGTCCTGCGCCGCGGGATAGGTCACCGTCGCGCCTTCGCCCGATTGCGGGTCGTTCAGCGTGAACATGCCGTTCTGATAGGTGCCCGTACGGTCAATCTCCTGATTGTTCAGCAGCGTAATGTAAGTTACGCCGTTTTCCTGCCGCAGGCCGGCATATTGCATCAACTCGCCATAGTGGACAGCGGGGTCATAGTTCTCGATCACCACATCGCAGTAGCTCTGCGCGCCGATGCAGACATTGACGACGTCACGCCGGTCCTGATACAGCACGCGGCCGGAGACCTCCGCCAGATGGGTGGCGCGGTACAGCATGACCGCCATTTCTGCGCGCGTCACATTCGCGCGGGGCGACAGCCTGCCGTTTGACCCGCCGATCACGCCGGCGTTCACCAGCGCGCCCACGGCTTCCTGCGCATATCCGGATACCTGACCGGCATCGGAAAAGCCCGAGACCGAGCCCGTCTGCAGCTGAAGCTGCGTGCGGTCGATGGTGCGCTTGAGGAATACCATCGCATCCTGCCGCGTCATGCTTTGCTCCGGAAGGAAACGATTGTCATCCGTACCGGCGGCAACGCCAAAGGCCTTTGCCGCGATCACGGACTTGCTGTAGTACGCATTGCCCGGCACGTCGATAAAGCTCCCCTGCGCGTCGATCGCACCGCTGTCCAGCGCCGCGCTCATGCCATAGGCGCGGTCAAGCATCACGATGAAATCCGCGCGGGTGATCGCATCCCCGGGATAGAACAGGTGGTCGCCGCTCCCCCTGACAACGCCGGCCACGGCCAGCGTGTCAACTTCGCGGTGGGCCCATGCGTAGCCCTCTGCAACATCATAAAAATAAACAGAGTGATCGGGCAAATACGCATAGGTTTCTGTGGTGTCCGTCGCGAGCGCCGCTGTCACGCCGCTCACCGCAACGACGGAAACCAGCAGCACTGCTGCTACCAGCTTACGCGTTCTTGTCATAATCTTCTCCTTGTCCGTAAGGCCTTTGCATGGGTATTTTCCTCCACCCATGCAAACTTACTGCAAGATTATAACACATTCGTCCCCACTTTGCAAGTTAAAAGATGACTAAATTTGTCGTGCGAACTTTTATTTCTTAACTTTTATCCCTCTTTCCGCCTGCTTTTTCGCATTTTTCCGACGTTTTCATCCCGTCTCCCGCATGTACCGCACGGCCCATGCCGGAACCCCACCGTGCCGGGCAGCGGCTGTCCGGGCGGCCATCCGGTTGCCACCCATGAGGGTGCAGTTACCCTCGCTGCTCCGCGCGGAACCACAGGTAGCTCATCACCGTCGGCACGATGGCCGCCGCCATGACCGGCACAAACAGCAGCACGAACCGCGCCGCATTATTCGGTATAAACGCGCCCAGCAGGCCGATCACGCCTGCGGCAAAGAACAGCCGCCCGCCGAGACGGTGCGTGCGGGTCCAGACGGTCTCGCTCGACAGGGTCCACGGGTTTTTGATGCCGCAGTTCCAGTTCATGCGGAACTTGGGCATGATATTGCCCACATAAGCGATCACCAGGCTGACAATCAGGCAGACCACCATCGGGATGTTGAGCGTGCCCGGGCGCAGCCCCTCGACCACGAAGATGCCGTTCATCACGATCATAAACAGCATCATCATGATCTGGAACCCGACATAGGAACCGAAAAACTTGTCATAATTGCGCTTTTTCGGATCCAAATTCGGCAGGACATAAAACAGCACCGCGAGCAGCGGTGAGAGCCCCGCTACGATCCACAAATGCCACTTGGGCTCATAGCCCACTTCGCCGCCGAAATCCCACTGCATCGGGATGCGGTCCGGCAGGCGGCTGTACACCGCCGCTGCCAAAATAAGCGGCACCAGCGCCAGCACCCAGGCAAAAACCTGCCCTTTAGTGATTCTTTTCATTCTGCTCTCCACCTTTCAGCGCCGTGATCCACTCGAGGATCTCGTCAACCACGGACATATTCAGCTCATAATAGATGTACTTGCCCTGCTTGTCGTCCAGCACCAGCCCCGCATCGCGCAGGATGGACAGATGGTGCGAAATCGTTGCCCCCGACACATCAAAATGCGAGGCGATCTCCCCCGCCGCCATCGGGCCCGCGCGCAGCAGCGCGAGGATATCCCGGCGGATCGGGTCGGACAAGGCCTTAAAGCTCTGCTGAAAGCCCATTTACCTTCCTCCTTTGTACGCCCGCCGCACCGCGCACCAGCCTTTTTCCCCGCAGTGCGGGCAGCGCAGCAGCCAATCCTCGTGCACATGCCGGCGAAACAGCAGCTTTGTCCACGGCAGCCGGAACAGCCGCCCGCACGAGGGGCACCAGAACCTGCACCGCGACAGGGCGCGCGCCTGCCACACGATCAGCGCCGCCAGCAGCACGACCACCAGCAGCGCGCCTGCGATCCAATACGGCATAGCCCCACCTCATTTAGACTTTTATCTAAATATAGGATACTTCTCCCGCCCCGGAATGTCAAGCATTATTTTGATAAACTTCTAAATATAGATGCAAAAAGCGCCCTGCCGCCGATGGCAGAGCGCTTGATCTTATTCTGTTTCATCGGCCCGAAAACGGTATTCGCAGCGTTTTTCTATGGAAAACGCCTGAAAATACGCCTCCTCCAGCGGGATCCACCTGTTTTGGAACATCTCCAGCCCGTCTGCGCCGTTCCGGGCGCGGATGCGCCGCAGCTGCTCGTCCGGGCTGACCGTCAGGAACAGATGCAGGTCATATAAGTCCCACAGATCGGGATGGCAGCTATATGCGCCCTCGACAATCGTGAGCGGCGCCGGGTCGATACAGACCGGCGGCTTCCATCCCTGTGTGCGGCAGTCGTACGGGCGGTAGGTGCAGCCCTCCCCGTGCCGCAGCGGACGCAGCACCTCAGCGAGGAAGCGCTCCCGGTCCACGTTCCCGCCCGGCTGCCGCAGGCGCGCCTTGGTCCGCTGGGCGGGGCGCAGGAAAAAGTCGTCCATATGCACCACATTGCACCCGGTCTGCTGCTGCAGGCGCGCCGCCAGCGTGGTTTTGCCCGCGGCGCACCGTCCGTCCAGCGCGACAATCCGGGGCGCGCCACTCTCCGGCAGGGCTTGCAGCGCTGCGCATACCGCTGCAAGCCCTGCCGGAG
>USLE01000072.1 GCA_900555465.1 uncultured Butyricicoccus sp. | reverse complement strand
CCTGCGATCGGCACGAAAAACACGATCAGCGGGATGGAAGCCCATGTGCCGATCGCAGGAGGGACACCGTCGGTTCTCCGCGCTGCGGTGATGTATCTGATCGCGGCAGGAGCATTTCTTACCCGCCGGGAGGCGAACAGCCTGAATTCCTTGTTTGCAGCGCTTGGTTTGCTGCTGCTTGTCAATCCGTATGCGATCGCGAGCCTGAGCCTGCAGCTTTCTTTTGCGGCGACGCTCGGCCTGATCCTGCTTTCCGGCCGGATGCAGAGGCGTTTGATGCGGCCGTTTGCAAAAGCGCCAAAACCTGCGAAAAAGCTGATTTCTGTGATAGTAAGCGCGCTGTCCTGTACGGTTTGCGCAACTATTTTCACCACACCCATCCTGCTGAGCGCCTTCGGATATGTCTCGATGCTCTCGCTTGCAAGTAATCTGCTGGTCGTAGGTGTGACGGCGGTCTGCTTCATCGGCGGTTTTCTGCTGTGTCTGTCCGCGGCAGTATTGCCTGCGGCAGCGCCCGTGATTGCAAAGGTGCTGACTCCATTTCTGGATTATATCCTATGGGTCGCAAACCGCGTGACCGACATCCCGCTGGGGCTGGTCAACTGGCGCGACGGCTTTGGTTTGGCAGCGCTCACCGTTGCCATTGCTGCAGTGTTGCTCTGGCTGCTCGTAGGGCGGCACATCAAGTGGAAGATTGTGCTGCCCTGCGTCTGCGTTTTGGTGATTGGTCTGAGCGGCGCGGGCGCATACTATCATCAGCAGCAATATACCGTGACCTATCTGCCGTGCGGGTCCGGTCAGGCGATCATTGTGTCCGATGCAGACCATGTGACTTTGATCGACTGCGCCGGAGACGGCGGCTATCGTGACGCTGCGGCGCTGGTCAATGAATGGATGCGCTGGAACAGTGCCGCGCGCTTTGATACTGTCATCCTGACCGCAGTCGACCAGGGTCATGCGCGCGACCTGTCTGCACTTTTGGAAAAGACCGAAGTCGGGCAGATCCTGATCCCCGCCGGGTGCAGGGAGATCAAAACCAACAAGGATTTGATTGCGCTGGTGCGCAGTGCGGGCGCGCAGGAGGTCGGCACGGAGCAGGTGCTATATACCGGCGAGGTGCCGATCACGGTATTTCCGGTTACGGACGGAAAGCTCGGCGTACAGATCGCGGACAAGATTCTCGTCCTGCACAGCCCGACGCAGAAACAGCTGGCGGCATTTCTTGAACAAACATACGCCGCACCGACCGCGCCGGAGGTCGTCTTGTCCCAGCGCAATCTGGAGGATGAGGCGCTGCTGAACGAGGCGCTGGATGCCGTTCAGGCAGAACGCATCCTGCTGCAGGCGCGGACGCGTGATATTATGACAGAGTATGGCGGGCTTCCGGTGGATAGCCCCTATTTGACCGGCGAGATCGTCCGGCAGTTTACAAAGGAGTGAACCATATGCCCGCGGCAAAAGGCAAGCCGAACGGAAAAGCACAGCTGATCCGTGATTTGAAAAACGGCGATTTTGCACCGCTTTATATCATTTACGGCGAAGAAAGCTATTTAAAGGAATATTATCTGCGCGAGCTGCGGCAGAAGGTGGTCGATCCGACATTTGCCGATTTTAACCTGATCGAGTTCGAGGGCAAGGGGCTGACCGCCGAGCAGCTGACCGAGGCGATCGACAGCTATCCGGCGATGTCCGAGAAAAAGCTGATCATTGTTTCCGATTTTGACCTGTTTAAACCGCCGGCGGGCTTTGCGGATGTGCTGCCGGGGATACTGGGCGATCTGCCCGACTACGTCTGTCTGGTGTTTT
The DNA here is from genome assembly GCA_900555465.1 of uncultured Butyricicoccus sp. GTDB lineage: Bacteria > Bacillota > Clostridia > Oscillospirales > Butyricicoccaceae > Agathobaculum > Agathobaculum intestinigallinarum. The sequence goes on along the minus strand of USLE01000072.1, from coordinate 4,956 downwards.
ACTATGACGTGCTGGAGGGCAAGCCGGACAAGCGGACCAAGCTGTACAAAACGCTCGAAAAAACCGCCTGCTTTGCGGAGTTTTCCCATCAGGAGGAACCGGAGCTGGTTGCATGGCTGGAGCGGCGCGCCCGCGCGCTCGGCTGTTCGATCGCACCGGAGGATGCGTCCTATATGATCTTCCTGTGCGGCAATTCCATGACCAATCTGGCAGGGGAGATGGAAAAAGCGGCCGCGCATACCACAACCGGCGTCATCAAAAAATACAATATCGACGCGGTCTGCTCGCCGGTTCTGGATGCAGTCGTGTTCGACTTGACCGATGCGATCACCGCGGGCAAATTTGAGCGTGCGGTTGCGCTGGTCGGCGATCTGATCGCGCAGAAAAACAACGAAGTCATGATTTTTACCACGATCACCCGGCATATCCAGCGTCTGTATGCTGCCAAGCTGTGCGCAGAGGCAAGGGGAGGGGAGAAGCAGCTGATGGAAATGATCGGCTCCAAATCCCCCTACTATGCGCGGCAGATCCAGAATGCGGCGCGCCGTGTGCCGCTTTCCTGGCTGCGCAAAGTGGCCTCGCTGTGTGCCAAAACGGATTCCGAGCTGAAGGGCAGTGCGGTGGACCGCCAGAAGCAGATCGAACTGGCGCTCCTCTCAATGGCGGCCGAGCTGAAGGGGGCCAGGGCATGATCCGTATTCGCGAAGCCATTCTGGTGGAGGGCCGGTATGATGTCAACACCGTCCGGCAGGTCGTGGACACGGTGGTTCTGGAAAGCGGCGGCTTTCGGATATTCAACGATAAGGAACAGCTGAAGCTGCTGCGCCGGATTGCCAATACGCGCGGGCTGATCGTGCTGACGGACAGCGACGGTGCAGGCTTTGTCATCCGCAATTACCTCAAGGGGGCACTGCCGGCAGGGCGTGTCAAGCAGGCCTATGTCCCGGATATCGCCGGCAAGGAGCGCCGCAAGCGGCATGGTTCCAAGGAGGGCAAGCTCGGGGTGGAGGGCATGCGTCCGGAAATCATTCTGGAGGCGCTGCGCCGCGCGGGCGCGACCATTCTGGAGGAGGATGACAGTACCGCGTCTGCTCCCGCCTCGCCGCCGATCACCAAAGCGGATTTTTACGAATGGGGGCTTTCCGGCGGCCTGGGCAGCACACAGCGCCGCGCAGCAGTGCTCAAAGCGCTCGATCTGCCCGCACATATGACCGCGAACGCTCTGCTGGAATTCATCAATGCGGTCGGCACGCGGGAGGAGATCCAGAACGCACTGCGGCAATTTGACAAAAGGGATTGACAACCGTCCGATACCGTCCTATAATATTCATGTAAATTAAATCAGTTCTGTTTCAGGGCGGAGTGAAAGTCTCCACCGGCAGTATACGGGGCATTGACCTCCGATAGTCTGCGAGCCGCAAGGCATGATGGGTGAGAATCCCAACCGACGGTTATAGTCCGGATGGAAGAAACAGGTGTATTTCGGTACGTCTGCGCGCCCTTGGACTCGTTCCAAGGGCATTTTTGTGGCCAAAAAACAGAACTCCTTATTTCAGAGAAAAAGGAGACGACACACCATGTCCAAAGCAAGCAAAATCACATACACCGCTGTATTTGCGGCAATCGCCACCGTATTGATGTATATCGAATTTCCACTGCCGTTTATGCCTCCGTTCCTCAAGGTGGACCTGTCCGGCGCGGTCGTTCTGATCGGCGCTTTCATCTTCGGCATCGGCCCGGCGATCACCATGATCGGCATCAAAGATCTCATCCATCTGACGCAGTCCCAGACGGGCGGTTCGGGCGAGCTTGCAGATTTTCTGATGCTTTCCACGCTGGTGATTGTGGCTGTGCTGCTTTACCGCGCGCATAAAAGCCGCAAAATGGCGGCAGTCGGCTGCGTTATCGGCTCTGTCGCGATGGCGTGCATGGGCATGCTGACCAATTATTTTTTGATCATTCCGTTCTATTCGGCAGTTGGTATGCCGATCGACGCGATTCTGGGAGCCTGCGCGGCGGTCAATCCGGCAATCAACGGCATGGGTGCATATCTGCTGATCGGTGTACTGCCGTTTAACCTGATCAAAGGCGCGATCCTGACGGTGATCACGATGCTGGCGTATAAAAAGCTGAGCACGTTTATCAAGTCCAAGCAGGTAGCGGTTCATACCAAACAGCGCGCCAACTAAACTCAATAAGATACTGGGGGACACAGGTGCTTTTCTGCCGGTGTCCCTTTTTATTTTAGAAGGAGAAACAAATGAATATAAAAAAGCGAGTGGCTTCTGCATTACTGCTGTGCGCGGTCGGTGTCACCATCGCTGGACTGCAATGCAGTTTGACAGTGCGCCAGTACACGGTGAAATCCGATAAGATCGGGGAGGGGAAGCGCCTTCGGATCGTCATGCTCTCCGACCTGCACAGCTATAGTTATGGCACAGATCAATCACTGCTGGTAAACAAAGTTGCCAAGCAGCAGCCGAATATCATCCTGCTGTGCGGCGATATTGTGGACGATAAAAAGCCGGTTTTCGGTGCGCAGCTGCTACTACAGCAGATCACTCAGATCGCGCCTTGCTATTATGTATCCGGCAACCACGAATACTGGGGCGAAGATGCGGACGCCATTTTCGACATGATCGCGTCTTACGGTATCCGGGTGCTGCACAACGAATCGGAAACGATCACCGTCGCTGGGGAACAATACACCATCTGCGGCGTGGACGATCCCGCGGCCAATGGTCAGCGCGTCAGGCGCTCTTACGGAGAGTCGGAAGACTATCTGGAAGCGCTGCGCCGGTTTGAAAGCCTTTCTGATGATACGTTTAATATCCTGCTGGCGCACCGGCCGGAGTACATCCAGGAGTATGCGCAATATCCCTTTGATCTGACGCTTTGCGGCCATGCGCACGGTGGCCAGTGGCGTATTCCGCACCTGATGAATGGCCTGATCGCGCCCAATCAGGGATTTTTCCCGGAATATGCCGGTGGCCTGTATGCCTGCGGCGACATGACGGCAATCGTCGGCCGTGGTTTGGTCCGGGACTGGAAGCCGCGCCTGTTTAATCCGCCGGAGGTCGTGGTAGTGGATATCACAAATTGACCCGAGCAGGGAAACACCCTCCAAGCAAGAGGAGGGTGTTTTTACCCAGATGTGAAATTATACAAAAGAAAAGTTTTGTATAATTGAGGGGAGGAAAATTAGGAAGCGCATCAGCAGTAATGCGCTTCCATATATTCGATTGCGCTTGCCACAGCGTCCTCGCTATTGCTGCAAACCACAACATCTGCGGTTCGCAGGATGTCTTCATCCGAGTTGCTGGGCGCAAAACCAATATGCGCCGCCTGCAGCATAGACTCGTCGTTATAACTGTCGCCGATGGCAAAGATGTGATTTTCTGCAATGCCGCAGTCCGCAGCGATCTGCTTGAGCGCACTGCCTTTATTGATGCCCGATGCGGTGATCTCGCAGAAAGCCGGCATACTGGACGCCATGCAGAACCGATCGGTATACGGCTTTAAAAACGTTCGGACGTTTTCCATCTGTTCCGGCTTGCCTGTGAAGTTGATCTTGCACCATTCCGCAGTATTGCCGAGTGATTCCTGCGTCACCATGCTGTATTCGAGATCCAATACTTTGATATGGTGCTCAGTTTCAGGACTCATCTGACGGATCAGGACGCGGTTACCGACAAAGATTTCACAACCTATTTGTGAAAATTCTGACAAAGTGATCCGGATCAGATCTTTTGTGTCCTCCGGCATACCTGCGCAATGCAGCACATGATGAGAGCTGTCCAAGATCAGCGATCCATTGAGCAGGCTATACGGCGCATTGAATGGCATTTGCGGAATATACGGCTGGATCGCCTGCGGTGCCCGTCCGGTCGCCAGACTGAAGCGTCCCCCCTCCTGCGTGAAATAGCGCAGCGCCTGCTGGTTTCCCTGCGATATCTGGCGGTCATCGTCAAGCAGCGTGCCGTCCATATCACACGCTAAGATCATACCTTCGAACTTTTTCATTGCATTCGCTCCAATTTATCCAGAATATCCGTAAAATAATCCGGCAGAGGCGCAGAAAATCGCATCAATTCCCCACTGCGCGGATGCGTGAGCGTCAGATGCGCAGCATGCAGGCACTGTCCGCCGATATCCGAAAACCGGTCCTTTTTCAGACCGTAAAGCGGGTCGCCGATGATGGGATGGCCGATGGACGCCATGTGAACCCGGATCTGATGTGTCCGCCCGGTCTCCAGCTGGAAGGCCATATGCGTGTATCCGCGATACCGTTTGAGCACGGTATAATGTGTAATGGCTTCGCGGCCGCCTTCGATGATCGCCATTTTTTTGCGGTCGGTTTTGTGCCGGGCGATGGGCTTATCAATGGTGCCCTCATCCAGCCGCGGCGAGCCGACAACGATCGCTTCATAGCCGCGGAACGCTGTGTGCGCTGCGATCTGCGCGGCAAGGCTTTGGTGCGCTGCATCGTTCTTTGCCACCACCAGCAGGCCGCTGGTATCCTTGTCGATGCGGTGCACGATACCCGGACGGTGCTCGCCGTTGATGCCGGAAAGCCTGTCGCCGCAGTGGTACATCAGTGCGTTGACCAGCGTACCGCTCCAGTTGCCTGCAGCCGGATGTACGACCATGCCGCGCGGCTTGTTGACCACGATGATGTCCGCATCCTCATAGATGATGTCCAGCGGGATATTTTCCGGCGTGATATCGACTTCTCGCAGCTCGGGCATTCGAACGGTAACCGTCTCACCGCCCGCGAGCTTGTAATTCTTTTTGAGAGGCTGCCCGCCGCACACCACGGCGTTTTCAGCCAGCAGATTCTGTGCCGCAGAACGGGTCAGCCCGTCAATCTGCTCTGCCAGCCAGCTGTCAATGCGCTTGCCCGCCTGGTCTGGCGCTGCCGTCAGAACTACTTCATTCATCGGATTCGGTCTCCAT
>USLE01000071.1 GCA_900555465.1 uncultured Butyricicoccus sp. | reverse complement strand
GCATAGAGCACACCGGTCCGCCGGCACGCCACTGCCTTGGGATCGGACTGCTTGTCCTCCCCCTCGACCCGGCCGCAGATCATGCCGTACCGCACCTGCTGGAACACCGTCAGCGCGGCAAACACCGCGAACATGACCAGCAGCACGCGCTGCACCGCCGCCATATCAGTGAATCACGTTGAGCACGATCGCAGCGATGACGAAGATTACGCCGACGACCGAGGTCAGACGGGCAAGGACCTTGTCCGCAGCGCTGGCCTTGCCTGCGCCGAAGAAGGTTTCCGCGCCGCCGGAGATGGCGCCAAGGCCCTGCTGCGCGCCGCTCTGCAGCAGCACAACAACGATCAGGAACAGGCTCGCAATGATCATAATGATCGAAAGAGCGATTTGTGCGGTAGTCATGGTAGCAATTCCTCCACTTGAAATATTATTTTCATCCGTTTATCGCACCGGAAGCCCCGGCGCGCATTATTGCGTACATGATACTTTATCATATATCATGCGCTTTTTCAAGTGTTTTTTTACAAAAAGGGCTTGAGAATGTTCTTGAGTGAATCCCCCATGCGGTTGGTATGCAGGCGGTGCCCATCCAGCTCGACCACCGCCATGCGCACCGCGGACCAGCCCTTGCCCTGCGCGCTGAAGTCGCGGCCGCCCGCGAGCTTTTTGAGCTTTTTCTGCACCGCGCGGTCGGTTTTCCCGGTGACCAGGATGACCGAGACCAGCGAAAACTCATGCGTCTTGTCGGGCTTGACCAGCTCGCGCTCAGCCGCGACCGCATACTCCCACCAGTCCGCGAGCGCCTGCTCGTCCAGCTCGGGCACGGCGAACAGGATGCGGTACTCGTGCGCATGGGTCGACCCGCCGAGCGCCACCAGACCGAGCAGCTTGCGCTCGGCATCCATCCCGAAGCTGCTGAACAGCGCCGCGATCCGTCCGGCGACCGGCACGTTCTGCCGGGAAACAAACGCCTTGTCCTGCCCCTCGGCCAGCCGGTCGCGGAAGGCGACAAATTCGCTTGAAAAGTCCATTTTGTCCTCCCTTACAGATCGGCCGGATACTCGCCCGCAGCGGTCATCTCCGCGATCGCGGCGCACACGGTCGGCTTGTCCTCCCGGTAGGTGACGCCGAACCAGCGCGCGGTCGTGGTCAGCACCTTGGCCGTCGCCCTGCCCGCCTGAATCAGCTCATCGACCGCAAACGGCAGGTAATACTCGCCCTTCATCGGGTTTTCGGGCAGCTTTTCCGCGAAAAAGCGGCGCAGGCCGTCGTCCAGCGAGGGCAGGAAGGAGGGCGTAAAGCCCCACAGGTTGAGCGACACGGGCGTGCCCGCCGCGATCTCGCCCGCGGGCTCGTCGCCGTCCGCCGCATAGACGATGCGGCCGTCCGCCTCGCGCGAGATCGCGGTGCGCTCGACGATGCCGGTCAGCAGGCCGTTTTCGTCCGCCGTGCACACGCCGCGCGAGACCGTGCCGTTTTCGGTCAGCGTGTTTTCCACCTGGTATCCGACCATGCAGTAGCGGTACTTTTCATCGTCCTGCGCCGCGGACAGGTAATCATACATCTTGCGGAAGGCGTCCGCGCCGTAGAAGTCGTCCGCGTTGATGACCGCGATGGGCGCGCCCGCGGTCAGCTCCTTTGCGCACCACACTGCATGCGCGGTGCCGAGCGGCTTTTCGCGGCCCGCGGGGGCGTGCAGTCCCTCGGGCAGCCTGTCCAGCGTCTGATAGGCATAGTCCACCTGCATGAAGCGGCGCGCCTTGCGGCCGATCGCATCCTCAAACGCCTCGTGCAGCTCAGGGCGGATGATGAACACCACCCGCTCGAAGCCCGCGCGGTATGCGTCGTAAACCGAATAATCCAAAATGATCTGTCCGTTCGGGCCGACCGGGTCGATCTGCTTGAGCCCGCCGTAGCGCGAGCCCATTCCCGCCGCCATAATCACCAAAACCGGCTTTGCCATTGTTCTTTTCTCCTTTTGATCGGGCAAAGCTACCGGAAAACGCAGTTTTTTCCAGCGCGCTGCGGCCGGCGCAGCACACCGTATACGTTTAATCCTCTTTGCCTGTTGGAATACTTCATTATTATACAGGAGCGTATCAGAAAACACAAGATGTTTGCATGGCGCACCCCTTTTTTTGTCGAAAAACATGAAAATCCCCGCGGCATTCCGCGGACGATTGCAAAACGGTAAAAAAACTGCTAAAATATTGCCGTTAAATAATTATCAAGAGTGTAACTATTTTGCAGAGAGGAATATGTTTCGATGCGCAAAACGAAAATCATTTGTACGCTTGGCCCCGCGACCGATGCCGTGCTGCCTGACCTGATCAAGGCCGGTATGAACGTCGCCCGCATGAACTTCAGCCACGGCTCGCACGAGGAGCACAAGGCCCGCATGGACGCGGTCAAGGCCGCGCGCCGCGAGCTCGGCAAGCCGGTCGGCATCATGCTGGACACCAAGGGCCCCGAGATCCGCACCAAGACCTATAAGGACGGCAAGATCGAGATCGTCGAGGGGCAGGAATTCACCCTTACCACCCGCGACATCGAGGGCGACAACACCATCGTCTCCATCACCTACGAGGGCCTGCCCGCGGACGTGCAGGTCGGCACCCGCATCCTGATCGACGACGGCCTGGTCGCGTTCGACGTTGTCGAGATCCGCGACGGCACGGACATCGTCTGCAAGGCGCTCAACGGCGGCCCGCTCTCGAACCGCAAGTCCATCAACGTGCCCGGCATCAGCCTGAACATGCCCTTCGTCTCCCAGAAGGACCGCGAGGACATCGAGTTCGGCCTGTCTCAGGGCATCGACTTCATCGCCGCTTCCTTCACCCGCTCGGCGCAGGACGTGCGCGACATCAAGGCCATCCTCAAGGCGCACGGCCAGGAGGACGTTGAGATCATCGCCAAGATCGAGAACATGGAAGGCGTCAACAATATTCAGGAGATCCTCGACGAGGCCAACGGCGTCATGGTCGCCCGCGGCGACCTGGGCGTTGAGGTCCCCTTCTCCGAACTGCCCGAGATCCAGAAGAGCATCATCAAGACCTGCATCTCGCGCGGCAAGCGCGTCGTGACCGCGACCCAGATGCTCGAGAGCATGGCGAAGAACCCGCGCCCGACCCGCGCAGAGGTTTCCGACGTCGCAAACGCGGTTTACGATGGCACGAGCGCCATCATGCTGTCCGGCGAGACCTCGGTCGGCAAGTACCCGGTCGAGACGGTCGAGACCATGAGCATGATCGCGGAGAACGCGGAAAAGACCATCCACTATGACCGCCGCCGCGCGACCCGTCTGGAGTTCCAGAACATGAACGTCTCCGGCGACCTCAAGACGCTCGCCATCTCGCACGCGACCTGCTCCACCACCGCAGATCTGGGCGCGAAGTGCATCGTCGCCTTCACTGAGGCGGGCTCGACCGCGCGCGCGGTATCGACCTACCGCCCGGGTGCGCCGATCATCGCGGCGACCCCGTGCGAAAAGACCTTCAACCGCCTGACCATGTCCTGGGGCGTTACCCCGGTGATGGTGCCGCGCGCACCCAAGTCGGGCACCGAGCTGTACGACCTGTCCGAGCAGGCAGCCATCGAGGCGCTCGACCTGCGCGTGGGCGATGTTATCACCATCACCGCAGGCATGCCGGTAGGCCATGTCAACTACACCAACACCCTGCGCGTCCACCAGCTCACTGAGCGTTCGTTCGCGTATCTTGTACAGGACTGATCTTATGTCTATCAAACGCTTCCAGCGCAGGCTCGTGCGGGTTCTGACCATCCTTGTACTGCTGTCCGTGATTTTTTGTCTGGGTCTGTATGCTTACCGCACCTTTCTCGGGTATAATTACGATTCCTCGCTCTCCGGCGAAGACCTCGCCGCGGGCGTGCAGGCGGATAAAAACATCACCAACATCGCACTGTTCGGTCTCGACACCCGCGAGGGGGACACCCAGAGCCACTCGGACTGCATGATGATCGTCACCGTGGACAACACCCGCGGCAAGATCAAGCTGACCAGCCTGATGCGCGATTCACTCGTCAATATCGACGGATACGGCGAGAACAAGCTCAACGCCGCGTACTTCCTCGGCGGGCCGAGCCTCGCCATCCGCACGATCAACGAGAACTTCGGCACAGATATCACAGAATATATTGCGGTCAACTTCGAGCAGCTGGTCGAGATCATCGACGCGCTGGGCGGCGTGGAGATCAACGTTCAGACTACAGCCGAGCTCGAAGAGCTCAACCGCGTCATCCGCGACTACGGCGTCGAGCAGGGGCAGAGCTTCCAGGGTGTGGAAAGCACCGGCCTGCAGACGCTGGACGGCGTGCAGGCGCTGTGCTACGGCCGCATCCGCAAGGGCGGCACAGGCGACGACTGGGCCCGCGTCGAGCGGCAGAGCATTGTGATGGAAGCGATGTTCAGCAAGGTGCAGTCCATGAGCGCCAGCGAACTGATCGGCCTGATGCAGAAGCTGATGCCGTATGTGACCACCTCGCTCTCGGCCACCGAGATCGCGCCGCTGATCGTGGGCGCGCTGCAAAACGGCATGCCTGAGATCGAGCACACGCGCGTCCCGCTGGACGGCGAATGGGATTACTACGGCGCGTCGAGCGAATACATCCTGTACGACGTGGATGTTGCCGCCGACCATATCCATGAATATATCTATAATGACGTTTACCCGGGCGAGACCCCGTCGGATATCGGCAGCACCGGCGCAACCGATGGGGACACCTCCTCCACCGGCGCGAACGAGCCCCTCGGCGGCATCGACTTCGACGAGCCGCCCACCGGCCCGATGACCACCGACGACAGCGCGTCCTCGTCCGGCAGTACGGAAGATCCCGCCTCGCTCGCCGAGGAGGGCGGCTGGTACGACCCGGATACCGGCGATTACTACGATTCGGACGGCGACCGCTATTATCTGGACGAGTCCGGCACCCGCGTTTACTACGCGGAATAACCCCTGTCTAACCCCAAAAGGCTTTCCCGTCCTGTGGAAAGCCTTTTGTTCAACCCATGCAGAAAGGTTTGTGAATCAGCATGTATGTCAAACGTGTTCTCCCCAACGGCGTGCGCCTGATCTCGGAAAAGCTGGACACCGTGCGCACGGCGTCGGTCGGCATCTGGGTCGGCAACGGCAGCCGGTATGAGCCCGCCGCGCTCGGCGGCATCTCGCACTTCATCGAGCACATGATCTTCAAGGGCACGGAAAAGCGTTCCGCGCAGCACATCGCGATCGCCATCGACGCCCTCGGCGGCCAGGCCAACGCCTTTACCGACAAGGAGTGCACCTGCTACTATATGAAGGTGCTGGACAAGCGCCTGCAGACCGGCGTCTCCATCCTTGCGGACATGTTCATGCACTCCCGCTTCGCGCAGGAGGACATCGAACTCGAGCGCGGGGTCGTGCTCGAGGAGATCGACATGTACGAGGACTCCCCGGAGGACGTGGCGATCGATAAGCTGTTTGAAAAGTGCTACGAGGGCTCGGCGCTCGGCCGCCCCATCCTCGGCACGGCCGAGACCCTGCAAACCATCAACTCCGAGGCCATGCACGACTATATGCACCGCTACTACCGCCCGAAGGACACGGTCGTCGCGGTGTCCGGCCACTTCACCGAGGACGATCTGGACTATATCGCCGAGCTGTTTTCCCGCATGGAGGGCGAGGGCCGCAACGAGATCACGCCCGCGGTCTACCAGCCCAGCCTGATGCTGCGTGAAAAGGACATCGAGCAGAACCATCTGTGCCTGTCCTTCCCCGGCGTTTCGCTGCTCAGCGAGGACCGCTATGCCATGAACCTTTTAAGCTCGATCCTCGGCGGCGGCATGTCCTCCCGCCTGTTCCAGAGCGTGCGCGAGCGCAACGGCCTGTGCTACTCGGTCTACACCTTCACCACTCCGCATCTGGACACCGGCCTGCTCTCGATCTACACCGGTTTGGGCGCGGAGACCGAGCACAAGGCGCTCGAGCTGATCGTGCGCGAGCTGCACGAGTTCTGCGAGAACGGCCCCGCGCCGGACGAGCTGTCCCGCTGCCGCGAGCAGGTCAAGACCACCCTGCTCATGGGTCTGGAGAGCACGGGCAACCGCATGATGACCATCGGCCGCAGCGAGCTGCTGCGCGGCGAGGTGCAGGCGGTCGAGCAGGTGCTCGCGGCCTACGACAGGGTCACAAGCGAGGATATCCTGTCGCTTGCGCGCCGGGTGTTCGACTTTTCGCAGGTGTCGCTCGCCGTGGTCGGCCAGCCCGACCGCGAGGAGACCTACCGCGCACTGCTGCAATAACCCCCTATCTGCACAAAAAGAGCGCCGTTTTTTCGGCGCTCTTTTCTGTTTGCCCGGCCTTGACAGGGTTTCCCTCCCCTGCTATGCTGAAATCAGGGATAGATCATATATAACCAATGGACACAGGGAGGGGATCGCGATGAAAAAACGAATTGCCCTTATGTTGGCGGGGCTGCTGCTGTGCAGTGCTTTCGCCGGGTGCGGGCAGCCCGATGACAACAGCAGCGGCGCTGTGCCGGCCGGGGAGATGCAGCTTGCACCCATGCAGCTCAGCGATGAACAGTACAGCGTGCTCTCGCTCGCAGACATCGGCGTGCAGGAGTTCATTGCCTATGAATATCAGGCCGACGAAAATTTGCGCTGCATCACCATCACCCGCTATATCCTGAACGATGCGCTCGAATGGGAGCCCGCCGACAGCGGCTCGGGACGGACATACGGCGACGCGCCGCCTCTCTCCCCTACCGGCGCCATCGCGCTGACCGACAAGGGCGATGGGCAGGGAT
>USLE01000070.1 GCA_900555465.1 uncultured Butyricicoccus sp. | reverse complement strand
GTGGGGAAGGGGTTGTCTTTGCGGATCAGGCGCACCGCATCGTTGTATCGTCCCGCGCGCACGAGCGCGATATAGCCCGGGATATCCACCCCGGCGGGACACAGCGCGACACAGGGCACGGGCTGGTTCAGGCCAAACAGGCACCGGCCGTGCTCGACATGGGAAATATAGTCCTCGCGGAAGCCCTGCACGCCCTGCAGGACCATGCGCGCCGCCTCGTAGCCGATCGCGCAGTCCGCTGTATCCTGAATGACGCGCGCCGTCTTTTCGATCAGGTCGATGGTTTCGCGCGAAGCGGTCGAATCGAGGACCGCTTCCAGCAGGGCGGTCAGCTGTCCCAGCCCAATGCGGCAGGGGACGCACTTCCCGCAGGTCTGTGCATGGCACAGACGCAGGAACGACAGCGCCATATCGACCGGGCAGAGGCCCGGCGGGCTGGCGCTGATACGGTGTTCGACATCACGGTAAAGGCCCTCTACAACAGTTTGCGCCCGCCCGGGAGTCTCGATGGATAATCGGCTCAAGGATGTCCCTCCTTTATAAAACTATGCACTAAAATCATATGACTTTTTGGCAAAAAAGTCAATTATAAGCGATATAAAATTCTGTAAATAGTCGATAGTTTACAAAAATATACCGATAAAACAAAATTTTACAGTCCGGTACCCCTGCGGAACCCGGATTCGCATATTGACAGCAGGGAGCAAATTTTGGTATACTTACAAAAGAACGCAAATCGCCATCCGGGTGTAGCGCAGTTGGTAGCGCGCCTGCTTTGGGAGCAGGATGCCGCAGGTTCGAATCCTGTCACTCGGACCAGTCAGAGTATCCCTTTTCGGATACTCTGATTTTATTTTACGTCCCTACCGGCACGGATCAGCCGCGCGGCAGCGTGTTCCCACGCAAAAGCCGTGGCGATACCTATGCGATCAATCACAAAACCAAGGAGAAAAGGATGGAACGGATCACGCAGAAAACAGAAAGCGGCTACTATGTCCCGCCGGAACAGCAGGCGCAGGCGCTTGCGCGCCTTGGACGGTGGGAGGACATGACGGAGCGGCTCGAGCAGGAGCAGGCGGATATCGCCGCACAGCTGGAGCGGCTGCGCGGCGCGGGCAAGGAGAAATCCGTGCGCTTCCGCGAGCTGTTTGCGCGCAAGCTGACGGTCTCCACCATGCTGGATACGCTGCGGCGCAGCAGCGGCGCATAAACAAAGAGGGCTTCCCGACAAGGAAGCCCTCTTGCTGTACCCCGGTATGTTGCTGTATGTTACTGCAGCGTTCCGTAGAAAAGTGTATACAAACGTATACATCCGTATCAAAGCGTATCTAAACGTATCTAAACGTATCAGACCGTAGCAAAACGTAGTAAAGTGTAGTAAAGTGTAGTAAAGTGTGGTATAACGTGGTATTCCGTTGTACGGATGCAGGCAAAGGCTGCATGCACAACACTTTACCACGTTTTACTACGTTTCTTTTTAGCAGGTGCACCCCGCGGGTGCTGCACAGGGGTACAACAAAAAGTGTAGTAAAACGTAGTATTCTGTAGTATTCCGTTGTACGGATGCAGGCAAAGGCTGCCTGTACAACACTTTACCACGTTTTACTACGTTTCTTTTTAGCAGGTACACCCCGCGGGTGCTGCACTTACATACACTTTGATACGTTTAGATACGTTTTGATACGTTTCTTTTTAGCAGGTGCACCCCGCGGGTACAACACTTTACCACGTTTTACCACACTTTACTACGTTTTACTACACTTTACTACGTTTGTATACGCTTGTATACGCTTTACTACACTTTACTACGGAATACTACAGTATACTACATTTCCCTTATCGGTTGATGACCGTCATCTGCAATCCCTGCATGACGTCAAGCGTTTTCTCATGCAGGACGGGGTCAAAGCTGCGGCAGAGCGCGGCGTCCACCGTGATCTGCGCCTCCGGCCACTGGGCCTGCAGCAGCACCGCGTTGGACAGCACACACATATTGGTCACCACGCCCACCACCATGATCTCGCGCAGGTCGGGCAGCTCCTGACCGAGCTTTGTAAGCTCCGCGGGCGGCATACCGAAAGTATGCTTGCATACGGTGTGGATCTGGTGGTTGGCGCAGGTCTCGCAGCAAAGCGCCTGCGTTTTGCCGTACAGCCGCCAGCCGGTCTCGTTCGGGTTGCAGTGCGGAATGGGCAGGGCGCGGCCCTCGCGGGTCTCAAGATACAGGTCGTCGTGCGTGTCATAGGTAAACAGCACATGGTCGCCCTGCGCAAGGTAGGTCTGCGCGAGGCGCGCGATCCCGTCGTCGATCGCGGCAGCGCCCTCAAAACCGAGCGAGCCGGTGACGAAATCATTCTGGTAATCAATGACTGCAAGCAGCTTTGGCACTCTGTTCATCATGCTATCCCTCCGTTTTCTGTCCTTATCATAGCATGATTGTGTGCAGGAAACAATGAATTTATTGCGCCCGTGCGCGCTGTGGATTATAATGGACACAGGGCGCGCATACGCTTTGGTGACGGAGGTGCGCGCAATGGATCAATCGACGGGGAAACGGATCGCGCTGGGTGCGGCGGCGCTGGCGCTTGCGCTGGTGCTCGGGGTGCGCGGCGGCAGCATGGTGCAGGCCATCGCACAGAGCCGCGCGGCACGCACGCTGGTGATCGACGCCGGGCACGGCGGCTTTGACGGCGGCGCAGTCGGCTCAAACGGCACGACCGAGCAGGACATCAACCTGAGCATTGCGCAGCGCGTGCAGTCGCTGGCGGCGTTTTTCGGTGTGCGCACGGCGATGACGCGCACGGACGAAAACGCGCTGGACTACGACTCCTCCCGCCCGGTCCGGGAGAACAAGATCGCGGACATCAAGGCGCGGGAGCAGCTCGTGCAGGATACGGCTGACCCGGTTTTCCTGAGCATCCATCTCAACAAGTTCAGCGACGCCCAGTACCACGGCGCACAGGTGTTTTACTCGCCCGGCCACGCGGACAGCAAAACGCTGGCGGAGCTTTTGCAGGCCAGCCTGGCAGAGGGCTGCGACCCCGCCAACACCCGGCAGGCCAAGCAGGCGGAGCGCACGATCTACCTGATGAAGCAGCTGGAATGCCCGGCTGTGATCGTCGAATGCGGCTTCCTGTCCAACCCGGCGGAGGAGCAGCAGCTGAACGACACGGCATATCACAAAAAACTCGCCGCCAGCATCGTGACCGGCTATCTCCGGTATGAGAGCGGCGGCTGATGGAGGAAATATGAAGCAGAAAACAGTGTATCTTTGCAGCGAATGTGGGTATGAAGCGCCGAAATGGTACGGGAAATGCCCCTCATGTGGGGCATGGAACACCATGAGCGAGTTCAAGGTCCAGCCCGAATCCGTATCGCGCGGCACGAACAGCTTCCAGCGCGGCGCGTCCCGCCCGACCCTGCTGCGCGACATCGAAAGCGGGGACGAGACGCGGTTTTACTCCGGTATCGGCGAGCTCGACCGCGTGCTGGGCGGCGGCGCGGTGCACGGCTCGTTCGTGCTGGTCGGCGGCGAGCCGGGCATCGGCAAATCCACGCTCCTGCTGCAGATGTGCCAGGAGATGTGCAAGTCCGCGCGCGTGCTCTATGTATCCGGCGAGGAATCCCTGCGCCAGATCAAGCTGCGCGCGGCGCGCCTGCATATCTCCTCGCCCGACCTGTACATCCTCGCGGAGACCGATATGGAGCAGATCATCAGCGAGACCGAGCTGCTCGCGCCCGATATCCTGATCGTGGACTCGATCCAGACGGTCTACAAGCGCGACCTGACCGCCGCGCCCGGCGGCACGACGCAGATCAAGGAATGTGCGATGAGCCTGATGCAGTACGCCAAAAACAAAAACGTGACCATCTTCATCGTCGGCCACGTCAACAAGGAAGGGACGCTCGCGGGCCCCAAAATCCTCGAGCATATGGTCGACTGCGTGCTCTACTTCGAGGGGGAGACCACCGGCCCGTTCCGCTGCCTGCGCGCGGCAAAAAACCGCTACGGCTCGACCAATGAGATCGGCGTGTTTGAAATGAGCGACCACGGCCTTGTGGAGGTGCAGAACCCCTCCGCCGCCATGCTCGCCGGGCACCCGCAGGGCGCCTCCGGCAACTGCATCGCCTGCGTGATGGAGGGCAGCCGCCCGCTCCTTGCCGAGGTGCAGGCGCTCGCCGCGAAAACCCAGTTCGGCGTGCCGCGCCGCACCGCTGCGGGCGTGGACTACAACCGCATGGTGCTGCTGCTGGCGATTTTGGAAAAGCGCTGCGGGCTGTTCCTGTCCTCGTCCGACGTGTATGTCAACGTGGTCGGCGGCATGCGGCTGGACGAGCCTGCGGTCGATCTGCCGATGGTGCTGGCGATCGCGTCCAGCTTCCGGGACAAGCCCCTGCCCGAGGGCGTGATGAGCTTCGGCGAGGTCGGCCTGACCGGCGAGCTGCGCGCGGTGTCGGGCGCGGCCCAGCGCATCAACGAGGCGTACCGTCTTGGCTTCCACACCTGCATCATGCCCCTGCAGGACATCGACGAGGAGCTGACGCGGAGCATGAACATCGTACGCGTCAAAACCGTGGCGGACGCGATCCGCGCGGTGCTCTGAGAAAATTTACATGGGTAAAACCGGCCTTTGTGCTGCAAACTATAGTCAGTTTTGCGGCAGGAGGTCGGTATTTTTATGGAAAAGAAGGCGCGGGCGGTTCTGGTATCCACAGCGGTCATCCTGGCTGCGATGCTGCTGGTCTCGTGGCAAAGCCGCCCGCCGGAACCCGGGCAGGTACAGGTCGGCACGGCATCCGTGCAGGATATCTACAACAGCGTGACCATATCCGGCACGGTCGAGGCGGCGGAAAGCACCGCGCTGTGCCCGGCGGAGAACGCGGTCGTCGCGGCAGTCTATGCGTCAGTGGGCGATACGGTGGAGCAGGGGGAGGTGCTGTGCACGCTGGCGGACGCACCGGCGGAACAGCCGGCTGACAGCATGCAGGCGGTATGGGAGGCGGTCTCCGGTCAGGCGGCGCAGACCGTGACCGCAGCGGAAACCACCGTGCTCCGCGCACCGGTTGCGGGCACGGTGCTCACCATCCCGGCGGCAGGGGAGTCTGTCGTTGCAGGCCTGCCCTGTATCCGTGTGGCGGATCTCAGCCGCTTGCGGGTGCGCGCGCAGTCGCCCGAGCTGTATGCCGGGGCGCTGGCGGCGGGACAGCGCGCCAACGTGACCGCGTCCGCGGCGGGGGATACCGTGTATGCGGCGCAGGTGGAGCGCATCGCGCCGGTCGCGGTGCGCGCCATGAGCCTGACCGGGCAGAGCGGCGAGGCGACCGTTGAGGCGGTTCTGACCCTGCACGGCAATACCGAAGACCTGCGGCCGGGGTATTCGGCGACGGTCAAGGTATTCACCGAATATCATCCGTCCGCGGTCATTGTGCCGCATGAAGCGGTCTGCCAGCGGGGCGAGCAGGAATACGTGTTCTGCGTGGAGGATGGGCGCGCGGTGCAGCATGCCGTCACCACCGGATACATGCTCGAGACCGTGACCGAAATATGCGAGGGGATCGAGCCGGGCGCGGCGGTCGTCCTGTCCCCGTCGGATGCGCTGACGGACGGCGCACCGGTCGAGGTGGCGGCATGAGGACGGCCGACCTGTTCCGTCTGGCTGCGGCCAACCTGCGCGAAAACCCGCTCCGGACCATACTCTGCGCGCTTTCGGTCGCAGTCGGCACCGGGGCGCTGCTGCTGATCGCGTCGATCGGGCTGTTCGGCCAGACGCAGGTGCAGGCGGCGCTTCGGACCATCGGCGTGAGCGGCCTGACCGTGTATCTCGACGGCCACGGCGCGGGCAATCCGCTCTCCGCGGAGCTGGCGGATACGCTTGAGCAGGCGGTTGCGGGGATCGACAGCGTCATGCCGATCAAGGCCAAGACCGGCAGCGTCCGCGCGGGCCATGTGACCGAGAAAGCGGTCTTTCTCGGCGCGGACGAGCGGCTGGGCGAGGTGATGCAGCTCGAGGTTTTGGCGGGGTCGCTCCTGACCGAGCGGCAGGCGGATACCGCGCAGCCGGTGGCGGTCGTCGGGGACGAGCTGGCGCAGGCGCTCTATGGGCGCACCAACATCACCGGGCGCACCATCCGCCTGCGGATCGACGGACAGGATCAGTATTTCAAGGTCTGCGGCGTGGTCAAGGCGCAGACCAGCGCACTCGGCAGCGCGCTGTCCTCCTTTGCGCCGCATCTGGTGTACGTCCCGTACAGCTGTCTGGCATCCATGCAGGAGAACGCGGATCAGGTGTTCGTACAGTGCACGGCGCAGGCCGACCTGTCCGCGGTCAGCGGACAGATCGAGCGGTACCTGACCGGCCGCGGGCAGGTGGACGGTACGGTGCGGGTGCAGAACATGTCCGGCATGGTGGATACCGTGGGGCAGCTGGCCGACCTGTGCGTTGCGCTGTTCATCGCGGTCGGCGCCATTACGCTGTGCGTCGCGCTGATCGGCGTGCTGTGCTCCATGCTGGCGGCGGCGCACGAGAAAACCGGCGAGATCGGCATCCTGCTCGCGATCGGCGCGCAGCCGCGCGACATCCGGCGGCTGTTCCTGCTGCAAAGCGCGCTGCTGTGCGCGCTGGGCGGACTGGCTGGCCTGCTCCTCGCGGGCGGCACGCTGTATTGGGGCGCTGCCATCCTGCCGGACTGGCGCGTGCCGGCGGCTTTGCTGGCGCTCTCCGTGCTCTGCGGGACGGCGGCGGGGCTGCTGCCCGCTGTGCGCGCCGCCCGGCTCGACCCGATCGACGCCATGCGCAAATAAGC
>USLE01000069.1 GCA_900555465.1 uncultured Butyricicoccus sp. | reverse complement strand
GCTGCCCGCGCCGCGGCGGCGCGGCCTCGTCCGCCGTGCGGACGAGAGGGGGTTATTCCAAAAAGTTTCCTCCGGGAACTTTTTGGATATCTAAGGGGGACAGCGTCCCCCTTAGAGCAGTTTTACTGCTTTACTTCCTCCATCACGAAGCACTCGATGATATCCTGCTCCTTGATGTCGTTATAGTTTTCGATGCTCATGCCGCATTCATACCCGGAAGCAACTTCCTTGACGTCGTCCTTGAAGCGCTTGAGGGTGTTGAGGTGACCCTCGTGGAACACAATGCCGTCACGCACAACGCGCACCTCGGCGTTGCGGCGGATGGTGCCGTCCTGCACATAGCAGCCCGCAACAGCGCCCGCGCCCGTGATCTTGAACACCTGGCGCACCTCGGCGTGGCCGAGCACGACTTCCTTGAACTTGGGCTCGAGCATACCCTTCATGGCCTGCTCCATCTCCTCGATGCAGTCGTAGATGACGCGGTACATGCGCATATCCACGCCCTGCTGGTGCGCGGAGTCGGTCGCCGTGCGGTCAGGACGCACGTTGAAGCCGACGATGATCGCGCCCGAAGCGGAAGCCAGCATAACGTCGGACTCGTTGATCGCGCCGACCGCGCCGTGGATGACCTTGACGCGCACCTCGTCGTTCGAGAGCTTCTCGAGCGACGCGCGCAGCGCCTCGACCGAACCCTGTACGTCCGCCTTGACGATGATGTTCAGTTCCTTCATCTCGCCCTCCTGAATGGAGGCGAACAGGTTGTCGAGCGTGACCTTGTGGAACAGCTTGTTGCGCTCTTCCTTCTCCTTGTCCTTGCGCTGCTCGACCAGCTCGCGCGCCATCTTCTCGTCGTCTACCGCGTCGAAGATGTCGCCCGCGCCCGGCACCTCGGCCAGACCGATGATCTCAACCGGAACAGACGGGCCGGCCTGCTGGATCTTTTTGCCGTCGTCGTTGGTCATGGCGCGCACGCGGCCGACCGCCGTGCCCGCGATAACCGTATCGCCGGTATGCAGCGTGCCGTTCTGCACGAGCAGGGTCGCAACCGGGCCGCGCCCCTTATCCAGCTTGGCCTCGATGACCGTGCCGTGCGCCTTGCGGTTCGGGTTGGCCTTGAGGTCGGCCATTTCCGCAGTCAGCAGCACCATTTCGAGCAGGTTCTCAATGCCCTGGCCGAACTTGGCCGAGATCTGGCAGACGATCGTGTCGCCGCCCCACTCCTCGGGTACGATCTCGTACTCGGTCAGCTGCTGGAGCACGCGGTCCGGGTTCGCGCCCGGCTTGTCGATCTTGTTGACCGCCACGATGATCGGCACGTTCGCCGCCTTGGCGTGGTTGATCGCCTCGATGGTCTGCGGCATGACGCCGTCGTCCGCCGCGACGACCAGGATCGCGATATCCGTGACCTGCGCGCCGCGCGCACGCATGGAGGTGAACGCCGCATGGCCCGGGGTATCGAGGAAGGTGATCTGCTTGTCGTTTACCTTGACGCGGTACGCACCGATGTGCTGGGTGATGCCGCCGGCCTCACCCTCGGTGACCTTGGTCTTGCGGATCGCGTCGAGCAGCGAGGTCTTGCCGTGGTCAACGTGGCCCATAACGACAACGACCGGATCGCGCGGCTCGAGGTCCTCCTCGCGGTCCTCGCGCTCGTCAAACAGCTGCTCCTCGATCGTGACATGGACTTCCTTTTCGACCTTGCAGCCCATCTCCTCCGCGACGATCGCGGCGGTGTCGAAGTCGATGATCTCGGAAACCGACGCCATGACGCCCAGCTTGATCAGGCCCTTGATGACGTCCGCCGCAGTGCGCTTCATGCGGCTGGCCAGTTCGCCGACCGAGATCTCGTCCGGGATCATAACCTTGACCGGGATCTTCTTGAGCGCCGCCATCTGCTGCTGGCGCTGCAGGCGCTTCATCTTCTCCTGCTCCTCCTGACGGCGCTTGTTGCCGAAGGGCTTGGAGCGCTGCTCGGACTTCTTGGTCAGCTTCTGCTTCTTGGGGCCGCGGGACTCCATGCGCTCGGCCTTGGCGTCAACCAGCTTGTCGACGTGGTCGTCGTACTTGGCGAGGTTGACGTCGCCCGTGCCGCGGGTGTCGATGCGGTGCACCTGCTTGACCTTGCTCTGCACCGGCTGGGCGGGCTTTTCCGCCTCGGGCTGCTTTGCAGGCTCCGAGGGCTTATTCTCCTTCTGCGCGGGCGCAGCGGCGGCAGGCTTTGCGTCCTGCGCCAGCTTCTGGGCCGGCTGGCGGGCCGCCATCTGCGCGTTCAGGGTCTGCTCGATATCCGCCACCTGATGATGCTGGGTCATATACTCGAAAATGACGGACAGCTCCTCATCTCCCAGCACCTGCATGTGGTTTTTCGGGGTGGTGCAGTATTCGGTCAGGATCTCCGTGATCTCCTTGGTCGAGGTGCCGAAGTCTTTCGCGACCTCGTGCACACGGTATTTATTCTCTATTGCCATCGGCAACTCCTCCTTTCAGAATTTCGATCAAAAGCGTGCTTTCAATCGAGTCGGGTGAAAATCACCGCTTGGCTTCGCTGCGCGGGGATTTCCTATCTAAGGCGCGCTTTGCGCGCGGGTTTTCTTTGGGTCTGCGCCGTGCTTTGGCAGGGTTTGCTGCTTTTGCAGCCGGTGCTGCCTGCGCAGGTCTCTCCTTGGGCTTCTTTTTGCCCTTGCGGGACTGGATGCGTGCGTTCTTCTCGGCAAGCTGCGCGGCCGCCTCGGCGTATGCGCTGTGCATCGACGCGAGCTTTTGCATGGCCGCGGCCGCAAGGCCGATGTCGCTGACCGCGCACACTGCGCAGCCGTTTTTGCCGATCGCCGCGCCCAGGTCCTCCTTGCCGTGCGGCAGAGTGATGCAGGGCGCGTTCGCGCTTTCCGCGTAAAACGCGGCCTTTTTCGCCGTGCTCGCGCCCGCGTCCGCTGCAACGAACACCGCGCGCGCCTTTTTATCCATGCACATCTCGCGCACCAGCTCGTCGCCGAACGCGAGCTTGCCCGCGCGCCGCGTCAGGCCCAGCATACCGAGGAAGGGGTCATTCGCCATGCGCACCCTCCTGTTCCATCTGCTGCTCGAGCTGGTCGTACACTTCCTCGGGCACCGCGACCGAAAGCGCGCGCTCGATCGCGCGGCTCTTGCGCGCCTTTTTCAGGCATTCCGGCTTGCCGCACAAATATGCGCCGCGGCCGGGCGCCTTGCCCTTGAAGTCCAGCGAGAGCTCACCCTCGGGCGAGCGCACCACGCGAATCAGCTCGCGCTTGGGAAACATTTCGCGGCAGCCGAGGCATTGCCGCATGGGGATCTTTTTCTGTGCCATACTGCCGCCCCCCTTTTTTATTCGCCCTGGGATTCCGGCGCAATATCGATCTTGCAGCCGGTCAGCTTGGCAGCGAGGCGGGCGTTCTGGCCCTCCTTGCCGATGGCGAGCGAGAGCTGGTCGTCCGGCACGATCACGCGGCAGGATTTGTTGTCTGCCTGCATGGTCGCGGAGATGACGTCCGCCGGGGCGAGCGCCGCGGAGACGAACTGCGCGGTGTCCTCGTTCCACTTGATGATGTCGATCTTCTCGCCGTTCAGCTCGCCCGTGATGTTGGCCACGCGCGCGCCGCGCGTACCCACGCACGCGCCGATCGGATCGACATTTTCGTCGTGCGAGGTGACCGCGATCTTGGTGCGGTTGCCTGCCTCGCGCGCGATCGACTTGACCTCGACCACGCCCGAGTGGATCTCCGGCACTTCAAGCTCGAACAGGCGCTTGACCAGGCCCGGATGCGTGCGCGATACCACGACCTGCGGGCCGCGGGTGCCGCGGCGCACCTCGATCAGATAGACCTTGATACGCTGGCCCTCGGTCAGCTGCTCGCCGCGTACCTGCTCGGCAGCCGCCAGCACAGCCTCGCTCTTCTCGCCGCCCGAGACAACATCCAGATACGCATTGCCCGTGCGCGGGTCGATGCGGGCGATCACGCCGGTCAGGATCTCGTGCTCCTTGCTCTCAAACTCAGAGATCACCATGCCGCGCTCCGCCTCGCGGATGCCCTGGATGATGACCTGCTTGGCGGTCTGCGCCGCGATGCGGCCGAACGACTTGGTCGGGATGTCAATGTCGATGATGTCGCCGACCATCGGGTTGTTCTTATACTCTGCCGCCTCCTCGAGCGTGATCTCCTCATACGGCTCGTAGAGGTCCTCCGCGCGGACGACGGTCTTGCGCACATACATGCGGATGGTTTTCTTGTCGCGGTCCGGCTCGACGAACACGTTGTCGGTCATGCCGTCGTTGTCGCGCTTGTAGGCGGTAATGAGCGCCTGGCCCACGCGGTCGAGCATGTAATCGACCGGGATGCCCTTTTCGCGTTCCAGCTGTTCCAGCGCGTCAAAAAATTCTGCGTTCACCATTTTTTCCAATCCAGCTCCTTCTTATATCTCGACCGCGAGGCGTACCGCGGCAATGTCTTTGGGTTCATAAATGGTCTGCTGCCCGCCGCTCTCCAGCGTCACGCAGCCGTTGTCATAGGCGATGAGCGTGCCTTCGGCCTGCTTTGCGCCGTTCACCGGCTTGTAGAAGCCGATTTCGACCGTGTGGCCGAGGAAGGCCGCAAAATGCTCGGGCTTCTTGAGCCGGCGCGCCAGCCCCGCTGAGGATACGCACAGCGTATAGGAGGGCATGTCGTCGAACTCCTTTGCATCCAGCATGGGGTCGAGCGCACGGGAGACCTGCTCGCACTGCTCGATGAATACGCCCTCCGGGTTGTCGACGGTCACGGTCAGCATATACTGCCCGCCTTCTTTTTCAAATTCCACGTCCCACAGGGAAACGCCGGCCTGCTCGCACAGGGGCTTTACCAGCTCTTCCACGCGGGCGACGATCTGCTTTGCCTGCAAAGCCGTCCCTCCTTAACAAAATTCCTCCAAGCAAAGCGTAAGGAGTGGCTTTCGCCACTCCTTACGGTTACTTCTCACTGAACGCTGTTAGTATATCACGTTTTTCCGGGTAATGCAAGGCTTTTTCGGATAGAAAAAGCGATTTTCTGCAAAACTTTCCGTTTCTTTCCATATTGTGCAGCCAAATATATGCCACTCCTTCCTACTGCGATTTGCACTACTCCTGCCTATCTTGCTGCATGTCCTCCTGCTGCGCCGCGCCCTCCTGCCTGCGGAGTCGGCGCAGCCGCACCGCAGATACAGCAATGCCAATCAGCAGGATCGTGCCGGCGATCTGGTTCAGCAATTCGAGTTCAACCGTCTCTTTGCCCCAGCCGCCAGTCGGGCCGTCATACATTGTCAGTTCCAACGGCAATTCCTTTCCATGTGCGTCGTAAAGGGCGATTCGCATATTGGGGAAATCCTCCTGAAACTCGATAAAGGCGGGCCCCTCGATGGTTCTCGCTGTTGCTGTATCGGTCATTGTCCCGCCCAGCGGAGCAGGGATATCCACAAAATTCCAAAAAGTTGCTTCTTCTGGGCAGTCAACTGCATAGACCGCCGTTACACCGGATTCTTCGTTCAGGTCAATCCGCTGCACCGGAGCTCCTGTCCCGCCATTTGCTGCAACCGGTGCCCACAGACCGTTCCAGCCACGCTCAAACAAAACCGCCCCGAACTCCCCCGGAACAACTGTATTCCGGAAAGTTACGACCATTTTACTGCCCATGCGCTGACGCTGCACAACCTCACCGTCAGCCGGTAATTCGTCTGTACTGCTCATCGCGTAGGTAAGCGCTGCGCGGTTAATCGCAGCTTCTGTTCCCGGCACATGGTAGACCGCGAGCAGTACTACCTCAGCCAGGATAACTGCTATCAGCAGCGGCATCCATACCGGCCGGTATCGTTTTATCTTTTCCCACATAGCGATCCCCACCTTTCTGCCCTCAGCATAGCACAGCACACCCGCAAAGTAAAGCCAATTCGCCCCATTTGTGCCTTTGTGCCGCATCCAAAAAAAAAAAAGGCCGCACCGCGGCCCATTCAAAAGAAAAAGACCGCCTAGGCGGTCTTTTTCATAAAAACGCAGGGCGTGCACCTGCGTTTTTATACAGGAAAGCGATTTTGTGTGCCGCCTGCGGCGCGCAAATATCGCGCCCCGGACGCATCCGCGCCTTGCGCGCGGTGCGTCCCTCTCGCTGGTAAGATACCTTGTATCTTGCCAGCGAACGCGAAGCGTAAAAAAAGGTTATCCAGTAAGCACGCTACTGGATAACCTTTTTGCGTCATCTTGCCTATACAGGTGAGCCGTTAACTTACTTAACCAGCTCGATGATCGCCATTTCGGCAGCGTCGCCGCGGCGCGGGCCGGTCTTGATGATGCGGGTGTAGCCACCGTTACGGCTTGCATACTCCGGCGCGATCTCAGAGAACAGCTTCGCTACAACAGCTTCCTTGGTGACGAAAGCCATCGCCTGACGGCGGGAAGCCAAGGTGTTCTTCTTGCCAAGGGTGATCATCTTCTCAGTCAGCGGTGCGACTTCCTTGGCGCGGGCAAGGGTGGTCTCGATCCGGCCGTTCTCCAGCAGGAAGGTCACCATCGCGCGCAGCATGGCCATACGGTGATCGGTAGGACGGCCCAGCTTGCGATTGTTAGCCATTCGTGTTTACCTCCAAAATAAAGTGAAAGCGGCGGCGCGGCCTTCGTGCCGCCGCGGTATTCCTTCACAGAATGATCAGGCGTAGACGCGCTGATTATTCATCAGACTTGGCAAGCGACAGGCCCATAGCCTCCAGCTTGCCGATAACTTCCTCGAGGGACTTGCGGCCCAGGTTGCGGACCTTCATCATATCCTCCTCAGAGGTGTTGATCAGATCCTCTACCG
>USLE01000068.1 GCA_900555465.1 uncultured Butyricicoccus sp. | reverse complement strand
GTCATGTTTTCTCACCTTTCCACTGAGCTGAGCTTATCTAATTGAAAATGTAGAATGGAAAATTGCAGCGCCGTGCGGATCAAATGCGGGATCTTCGGCCGCTCGTTCATTCTCCATTTTCCATTATCCATTCTCCATTTATTCCAAGATGGGCGCATATTCCTCCATGATGCGGTACGCCGCTTTGATGCCGTCCACCGCGGCGGACATGATGCCGCCCGCGTAGCCCGCGCCCTCGCCGCAGGGGATGAGCCCCGCGCAGCCAAGGCCGAACAGATCCTCCCCGCGCGTCATGCGCACCGGCGAAGACGTGCGCGTCTCCGGCCCGGTCAGCAGCGCGTCCGGCGCGTCAAAGCCGCGGATCCTGCGGCCGAAGTACGGCAGGCTGTCGCGCAGCATGTCCTGCGCAAAGGCAGGCAGGCTCGCCGCCGCCTCGCCGTATGCCACCCCGATGGGATAGCTGGACTGCACCGCGCCCGCGCGCCTGCTCGGCCTTCCTGCAAGGAAGTCGCCCACGCGCTGGCAGGGCGCGCGGTACGAGCCGGTCTGCGCGAAGGCCGCGCGCTCGATGCGCCGCTGGAGCGCCACGCCGCCGAACGGCGTGCCGTCGTCAAAGTCCGTTGGATCGACCGACACCGCGAGCGCCGCGTTGGCGTTTTTGCCGTCGCGCGCGTGGTAGCTCATGCCGTTGGTCACGACCGTGTTTTGCTCGCTCTGCGCCGCAACGACCACGCCGCCCGGGCACATGCAGAACGAATAGCAGGCGCGGCCGCCCTCCCGCCGGGACAGGTTGTATTCCGCCGGCGGCAGCAGCGGGTGCCCCGCGTATTTGCCGTACAGCGCGCGGTCGAGCTCGCTTTGCAGGTGCTCGATGCGCACGCCGACCGAAAACGCCTTTGGCTCAAAGTATACCCCGTTTTGGTGCAGGGCAGCAAACGTATCGCGCGCAGAGTGGCCGATCGCGACCACCGCGCGCTCGCACGCGGTCTCGCCGTCCGCGGTCCGGACCGCGCACAGCGCGCCGTTCTGCACCGAAACCCCGGTCAGCGCGGTGCCGAAGCGCACCTCGCCGCCGTTTTTCACAATGTCGCGCCGCATCTCGCGCACGACGTTTTTGAGGATGTCCGTCCCCACATGGGGCTTGGCCTTTTTGACGATATCCGCCGGCGCGCCGTGCGCGGCAAGCGTCTCGAGCACGGTGTCGCACAGCGGGTCGCCGATGCGGGTGGTCAGCTTGCCGTCCGAATACGCGCCCGCGCCGCCCTCGCCGAACTGGATGTTGCAGTCCGGGTCGAGCGCGCCGCCGCCCCAAAAGGCCTCGACCGCCCGGTCGCGCGCATCCAGATCGCCGCCGCGCTCGAAGACGATGGGCGCGTAGCCGTATTTCGCGAGCGTATACGCCGCGAACAGCCCCGCAGGGCCGAGCCCCACAACCACCGGCCGGTGCGGCAGCCGCTTTTTCCCGCGCGGCACAGCGGGTTTTTCATCCGGTTTATAACGCACGAAGGGCATTTGCAGGTGTTCTGCAAATGCCTTTTCGTCGATTGGTGCGTCCAGCCGCACCGAATATACGCGGGAGATGCGGCCGCGCCGCGCGTCGATGCTGACGCGGCATACCGCGGCCTGTACCTCATCCGATGTCAGGCCGGTCAGGCGCCGCGCCTCGGCGAGCGCCTCCTGCTCCGGCACGTCAAACGGCAGCCGGATGTTGCTGACAGTCAGGCTCATGCGTCCGCCCCGCCTTCCTCCGGCTGTGCGTCCTCCGGCGGGGTGTCATCCGGCTGGGTATCGTCCGGCGGCGTGCTTTCTTCGGCGCCGCCGTCGGCCGGTGTGTCCTCGCCGCCTGTGATGCGGATCTCGACCTCGACGTCCTGCTCGACCAGCGTCACGCCGGCCGGCAGGCCGGTCGCCGCGATCACGCCGCGAACCTTATGCGTGCCCTCGCCGAGCGAGACCGAGTCAAAGGTCAGGCCGACGGACAGGGTGCTGAGGTCGACCTGCTCGAGTGCGCTCGCGCTGCCGCGCAGCTCGATCTCGACCGAATCGGTCAGCACCTCGACCGAATACGGCGTTTCAGACTGCGCCGTGTCGGTCGGCACAAAGTTGGTCACCTGTACGCTGCGCGTGGAGATGTTCTCCTCCGCCTTGACCGTGATGGTCACCTGCGCGGTCGAGGGCTGGCCTGCATCCAGCCGCACGCCGTCGGGCAGCGGGATCTCCATCTCGATCGCCACGCCCGTACGCACGGTATCCAGATCGATCGTGCCGAGGTTGATCTCGGTCAGGCTCGCGAGCGTATTCTGGTCGCCCAGCAGGCTGATGTTCCGCGGTTTGATGTCCACGTCGACCTGATCGGTGGTCAGCGTGTCGCCGTCGGTCAGGGTGACCGCCAGCGGGATGCTTTCGACCGGGTAGATCGGCGCGCGCACCGTGACCGTATCCGTCTGGGTGGTGACGTGCGTACCGGTGATCGGCTCGCCCGCGTCGTTATACAGGCTGATCTGGCACTCGCTGGTGAAGGTCGAGTTGCGGCCGCTCACGTCGACCGTGCCGTAGGCATAGGCGACCTCCGCCAGCTCGGAAGCCGGGCCTTCGATCGTAAGCTCCTTGGTGGTGGTCGGCTCGGGCGTGCCTGCGCGGTAGCCGGTAGCCGGCGTACCGGATGCGTCCACGCGGACAGGCACGGTTTCGGTCGTCACCTCGTCCACCAGCACGCGCGCCGTCACGCTGCTCGCCTCGATATCGGACGAGCCTGTGGTAATGCGCACAGGCAGGGTGTATTCGCCTGCGCCGTCCGTAATGCCGGAAACATCCACGGTCGCTGTGATCCGCCTCTTGAGCGAGGCATTTGTGATCTCATTGTTCGGGCCGCGCACGGGTACATCCACGGTCTCGGTATATTCGATGACCGAGAGGTTGTAATTGCTTTGCAGCTCCTCCTCGCCGGTGATGGTCACTGCAACGTCCCGGATGGTCGTATTTCGGTCCGGGTTTGCCACATCGCGCACAATGACCCACAGGAAAAACGCCAATACGATCGAGAGCAGGCGCAGCCACACATCATGCTTTTTCATAAACTGTTTCACTTGCCTGCGCCCCCCTTCCAAATGTTGCGAAGGGACGAGATCCGGCGCTTATCCGGCTTTTCGGGCTCCAGCAGCTCGGATTCCAGCACCTTTTTAAGCACCTCGGGCGAAAGATGGCGTTTGAGCATACCGCCGATGGCGACCGAGATCGCGCCGGTCTCCTCGGATACGACAACGAGCACGCTGTCCGCCGATTCGCTCATACCAACCGCCGCACGGTGGCGCGTGCCGAGGTCGCGCGACAGCGTCTGGCTGCCGGACAGGGGCAGCACGCAGCCCGCAGCGTAAATCCGCCCCTCGCGCATGATCAGCGCGCCGTCGTGCAGCGGGCTGTTTTTAAAAAAGATATTCTTGAGCAGCTCGGGAGACGGGTCAGCGTCCACCACCGTGCCGGTCGACACGATCTCGCCCAACCGTTCCCGGCGTTCAAACACGATCAGCACGCCGGTTTTTGTCCTGGACATATCCGCGCACGCAGTCACGGTCGCGTTGATGGCTGCCTCGATCGCGTCCGGGTCGTTGGCAGGTACGAGCAGGCGGCTGAGGTTGCCCTTGCCGAGCTGCTCGAGCAGACGGCGCAGCTCGGGCTGGAAAATGACCACCAGCACAAAAGGCGCATAATATACTGCCATCTGCAAAATGAAAGAAATGGTTGTCAGCGATGCGATACTGGCCAGCAGCCAGATGAGCAGCAGCACAATAATGCCCTTGGCCAGCCGCGCCGCACTCGTATCCTTGAGCAGCTTCATCACACGATAGATGATATACGCGACGATCAGGATGTCGACAACGTCCATCGGCCCCGCCGTTGTCAGCGACGCAAAGCTCCGCTGGAGGGAGTTAAGCAGGTCGAAATTCTCAAAAGTTGGGCTCAAAAAATTTTGAAATGCTTCCATATATTCACCTGTCCTACTGTTTTTGCCTTCCGCGCAATGGGGAGACAGGATTTTTTCCTTATTTATACTACCACAAATCCCCCGCGGTGTATAGCGAATTCGTCCCGGTATTCACAGATTTTTTACGGTTTGCAGCACGAGCGCCGCAGCGTGCTCGAGCTGGTGCGCAGTCGAGTAAAACGAGAGCGAAAACCGCACCGTACCGGTCTCCTCGGTGCCCGCGGTGCGGTGGGCGAGCGGCGCGCAGTGCAGCCCGGCCCGCACCGCAACGCCCTGCCGCGCGAGCGTCTCCGCGATGTTCTCCACCGCCGCGCCGCGCACGGTGAGCGACAGCACGCCGGTCTGCGCCGGGTGCGCAAAGCATGTGATCCGGCTCTCACCCGCGAGCGCGCGGGCAAATTCGCGCGTGAGTTTGCGTTCGTGCGCCAGAATATTCGCCGGGCCGACCGCGCGCACGAACGCGATCCCCGCCGCCAGCCCCGCGATGCCGGGCACGTTGGGCGTGCCGCTCTCGAGCGCATCCGGCAGGAAGTCCGGCTGGCGCATCTCCTCCGACCGGCTGCCCGTGCCGCCCGCGAGCAGCGGGCGCGCGGCGATGCGGTCGTCCAGCGCGATCAGGATGCCCGTGCCCTGCGGGCCGTAGAGCGCCTTGTGCCCGGGCATGCACACCGCCGCAAGGCAGGGGTGCCGCCGCACGTCGATGTCGATCAGCCCCGCGGACTGCGACGCATCCAGAATGAGCGGCACGCCTTTTTCATCCAGCAACGCCACGATCTCCTCCACGGGCGCGGCAAAGCCGAACACGTTGGACACATGGTTTAGGATAAACAGCTCTGCGCCGTCTGCGAGCGCCTGTCCGGCCGCCTCCACCATCGCCGCGCTGTCCCAGAGCGGCGTGTCCAGCACGATGGGGTCGATCCCGCGCAGCAGGAGCGGCCGCATGACCGCGTTGTGCTCGTATCCGCTGACCGCGACGCGCATCCCCGGCTGCGCCAGCGCATGGATCGCCAAGTTGAGCGCGTGGGTGGCGTTCATCGTGAACACCACGCGCGCCGGGTCGCGCACGCCGAACAGCGCCGCCGCCTGCTCCCGGCAGGCGTAAACAGTCTCACCCGCGCGCATGGCAGCCGCATACCCGCCCCGCGCATAGCCCGCCGCCGCGTGCATCGCGCGGCGCACTGCCTCGTCCACTGCGCGCGGCTTGTGCAGGGTGGTCGCGGCATTGTCCAGATAGATCATACGCCCGCCCCCTCGTCCGGCAGCACGCGGCAGGGCGAAAGCCCCAGCTGGCGCAGACGGTGCAGCGCTGCGTCCGCCTGCGCGGCAGCTACCCGCACCGCCCAACCGCAGGATTCGGTGCGCGCGTGGCGCGGCGGGCGGGTCACCTCGCCCGGCACGCCCATCTGCATCAGGTGCCGCCGCAGGCCGACCGCCTCGGTCTGGCTGCGGCATATCAAAAGCGCATAACGGCTCATCATTCTCTCCTCCTCAGGTCAGTCTATCCTCATCCTATGTTGCAACGCCCGCCGAAGTGTGGTATGCTGAAACAGAACAACAAACCTGCACAAGGAGTGAACAAATATGGAGCTTTCCGCCCTTTCCCTGCGCCTGCGCGCGCTTTCCGTGCTGCGCGGCCTGCAGCGCCACCCGCTCGTTGGCGCGTATCTCGATACCTTTGACGCGCTCGAGCAGGGCCCTGCGCCGTTCGCCGGCTGCTACGGCGCGCTATGCGCGGCGCAGTTTGCCTGCGGCGACCCCGCTCGCGCGATGCTGGACGCAGTGCATTACGATGTCAACACGCTGACCGACACGATCGCCGCCCCCGCGCCCGCCCTGCTGGATGCCGCCACGCACGATCTTGAGGTGCTGAACGCCCTGCTCTCGCTCGACGGTGCGGCGCTCAAAACCGCTGCCGCCGGGCGGCACAACGCCCCGGCGCTGCTTTCCCTGCCCGATTTCCCGGCCGCGGGCGCGCTTCCCTTCCGCGACGGCGCGGCGCTCGCGAGCTTCTACCGCGCGCAGGGCTACGGCTTTTTCGCCCAGTCCTCGGCCTTTGCCGTGCAGGACGACGGCTCGGTCGCCCCGATCGTGCATCCGGACGCCATCCGCCTGCGCGAGCTGCCCGGCTACGAGCGCCAGAAGCAGCAGATCCTCAAAAACACGCTCGCCTTCCTCGACGGGCGCGAGGCGAACAACATCCTGCTCTACGGCGACAAGGGCACGGGCAAATCCTCGACCGTCAAGGCGGTTGTCAACGAATATGCCGACCGCGGGCTCAAGATCATCGAGATGTCGCCGCGGCATATCACCTGCTTCCCCAATATCTTCGCGGAAACGCTGCGCTCGCCCTTCCGCTTCATCGTGTTCCTGGACGACCTCTCCTTCAGCCGCGAGGACGACAACTTTGCCGCGCTCAAGGCGTTCATCGAGGGCGGGCTCGCCGGCAAGCCGTCCAATCTGGTCATCTACGCGACCAGCAACCGCCGCCACCTGATCCGCGAGACCTTTGCCGACCGCGAGGGCGACGAGGTGCGCGTGCGCGACAGTCTGGAGACCGTCACCTCGCTGTCCGACCGCTTCGGGCTCGAGATCACCTTCTCCGTGCCGGACAAGGACGAATATCTGTACATCGTCGACCAGCTCGCCGCGGAAAGCGGCCTGACACTCCCCGCCGAGCAGCTGCACCTGCTCGCGGAGCGGTTCGCGCTGCGGCGCAACGGGCGCTCGCCGCGCACCGCGCGCCAGTTCATCAGCCAGCAGCTGGCCGAGCAGTACGAGAAGTAATCCCCATATCCATGCAAAAAGCAGGCTTCTTTACGAAGCCTGCTTCAGCTTGTCGAAAAAGTTCTCGCGCCGCTGCGCGCATTTAATAGCCG
>USLE01000067.1 GCA_900555465.1 uncultured Butyricicoccus sp. | reverse complement strand
CGCTCATCCGCGCGATGGAGGAGCGCGGCATCGGCCGCCCGTCCACCTATGCGCCGACCATCTCGACCATTTTGGACCGCGACTATGTGACCAAGGAGAACAAGGCGCTGCGCCCCACGCCGCTCGGCGAGGGCGTGACCGGCCTGCTGGTCGACGAGTTCAAGTCGGTCGCGGACTATGAGTTCACCGCCAACATGGAGGAGCAGCTCGACGAGGTCGAGGCGGGCAAGCTGGACTATATCCAGCTGCTGCACAACTTCTATGACGGTTTTGAGGCCGCACTCAAGCAGGCCGAGATCGACCTTGAGGGCAAGCGCATCAAGATCAAGGACGAGGTCACGGACGTGATCTGCGAAAAGTGCGGCCGCAACATGGTCATCAAGTCCGGCCGGTTCGGCAAGTTCCTTGCCTGCCCGGGCTTCCCGGAGTGCACCAACACCAAGCCGATCACCGAGGACACCGGCGCGGCCTGCCCCGTGTGCGGCGCAAAGGTGGTCAAGAAGAAATCCGCGCGCGGGTATGTGTACTACAGCTGCGATAAATACCCCGCCTGTCAGTTCATGACCTGGGATAAGCCGCTCAAGACCAAGTGCCCGAACTGCGACTCCTCGCTGTTCCGCCACACCGACCGCGACTCCAAGGAGGTCACGGACGTGTGCCTGCGCGAGGGCTGCGGCTACAAGGAGCTGGTCAAGGAGGGCCTGCCGCCCGAGGAGGCGGAGAAGAACCGCCAGCGCCGCGAGGCGCGCGCTGCGAAAGCAGCCGAGCGCGCGGCAGCCAAGGCTGCGGCGGAAGCCGCGGGCGAGGGCGAGGATAAGCCCAAAAAGGTGACGAAAAAAGCGTCCGCGTCCAAGAGCGCCGCGGCGAAAAAGACCACGACAGCCAAAAAGACCGCGGCGAAAAAGCAGGTACCGTGGATGACCAAGACCACGAACCGCTTCAAAAAGCTCAAAGAAGAGGACGTACAGGCGCTGACCAAGACCCAGCAGGCGCAGTACGCCAAGGCGCTGGCCAAGTACGAGGAAGAAAAGGCGGCGGAGAAGGCGAAAAAGGCCGCCGAAAAGGCCGCAGCAAAGGAGGCCGCCAATGATTGATACGGTAACGGTAGTCGGCGCGGGCCTCGCGGGCTGCGAGGCTGCGTGGCAGCTCGCGCAGCGCGGCGTTAAGGTGCGCCTGCATGAGATGAAGCCCGCGCAGCACAGCCCGGCGCACCACTCGGACGACTTCGCCGAGCTGGTCTGCTCGAACTCGCTGCGCTCGGACGAACTGACGAACGCCGCCGGCCTGCTCAAAGAGGAACTGCGCCGTCTGGACAGCCTGATCCTTGCCTGCGCGGACGCAAACCGCGTCGAGGCAGGCGGCGCGCTTGCGGTCGACCGCGAGGCGTTTGCGCGCGCGGTGACCGAGAAGATCAAGTCCCATCCGAACATCGAGGTGGTCTACGGCGAGGTGACCGAGATCCCGGAAGGGAAGGTGGTCATTGCGTCCGGCCCGCTGACCTCGGACACGCTGTTCGACGCGATCCACCGCAAGGTGGGCGGCGACTTCCTGCACTTTTACGACGCGGCCGCGCCCATCGTGACCGCGGAGAGCATTGATATGGACTCCGCCTATGTCGCCTCGCGCTACGGCAAGGGCACGGCGGACTACATCAACTGCCCGTTTACCAAGGAAGAGTACGACGCGTTCTGGAACGCGCTGACCACGGCCGAGGAAGCGCCCGTGCACGGGTTCGAGGATTCCAAGGTGTTCGAGGGCTGCATGCCGATCGAGGTCAACGCCCGCCGCGGGTACGACACCATGCGCTTCGGCATTTTGAAGCCCATCGGCCTGCCCGACCCCAGGACGGGTAAGGACCCGTATGCGGTGCTGCAGCTGCGCCGCGACAACGCGCAAGGCACGCTGTACAATCTGGTCGGCTGCCAGACCCACCTCAAGTGGGGCGAGCAGAAGCGCGTGTTTTCCATGATCCCGGCGCTGAAAAACGCCGAGTTCGTGCGCTACGGCGTGATGCACCGCAACACCTTTCTGGATGCGCCGCGCCTGCTGGACGCGACCTACGCGCTGAAAGCCGACCCGCGCATCCGCTTTGCGGGCCAGATGACCGGCGTGGAGGGCTATGTCGAGTCGACCGCCTCCGGCTGGGTGGCGGGCGTCGCGACCGCGCTCGAGGTACTGGGCAAAAATATGCCCGCGCTTGACCGGCAGACCGCGACCGGCGCGCTGGCGTGCTACATCTCCGACCACACGGTCGCGAAATTCCAGCCCATGAACATCAATTTCGGCATCATTGACCCGCTGGGCTATAAGATCAAGGGCAAGCGGGAGAAAAACAGCAAGATTTCCGAGCGGGCGCTCGAAAAGATCGACAGTCTGAAAGGGGAGCTTTGATATGAAGATCATTGTGGACGCAATGGGCGGCGACAATGCGCCAGAGTCCGCCACCTGGGGCGGCGCGCTCGCGGCGAAGGAATACGGCGAGCAAGTGCTGCTCGTCGGCGATCCGGACAAGGTCGCGGCGATCCTCAAGGATAAGGGCATGGAGCACACCCCGGGCGTGACCATCATGCCTGCCTCCGATCTGGTGGACATGCACGATGACCCGGCGACCGTGCTGCGCCGCAAGCCGGATTCTTCGATGGCGGTGGCGTTCAAGCTGCTCAAGTCGGGCGAGGGCGATGCGCTCGTCTCCGCGGGCAACACCGGCGCGCTGCTCACCGGCGCGACACTGTACGGCGGCCGCATCAAGGGCATCCGCCGCGGCGCGCTCGCGCCCGTTATGCCCTGCAAGAGCGGGCAGGTTATGCTGTGCGACGCGGGTGCGAACACCGAGTGCACGGCTGAGATGCTGCTGCAGTTCGCCTTCCTCGGCTCGCTGTA
Organism: uncultured Butyricicoccus sp.; assembly: GCA_900555465.1. Lineage (GTDB taxonomy): Bacteria > Bacillota > Clostridia > Oscillospirales > Butyricicoccaceae > Agathobaculum > Agathobaculum intestinigallinarum. The sequence continues at coordinate 3,981 of USLE01000067.1, read as the reverse complement.
CGCGGAAAAGATCAACGGCATCAAAAACCCGCGCGTGGGTCTGGTCAACAACGGCACCGAGGACACCAAGGGCGACCCGCTGCGCAAGGAGGCCTATGCGCTGCTCAAAAAGGCGGGCGACGAGGGCCGGCTCAACTTTGTCGGCAACGTCGAGGGCAGTATGGTGCCGCTCGGCGCGTGCGACATCGCGGTATGCGACGGCTACTCGGGCAACGTGATGCTCAAGACCATCGAGGGCGTTGCCAAGTTCATGGCGGGCGCGATCAAGGACGTGTTCATGCGCAATGCGGCGACCAAGCTGAGCTATCTCGCGTGCAAAAAGGGCATGGACGAGTTCCGCGACCTGTTCAATCAGGACAAGATCGGAGGCGCGCCCTTCCTTGGCATTGCAAAGCCGGTCATCAAGGCGCACGGCTCGTCGAATGAGATCGCGGTGATGAACGCGGTGCGGCAGGCGATCGCCTACACGAAATCCGGTATGATTCAGGCGGTTTCGGAGAACATAAAGTACATGACGATCGAGGAATGAGGCGCAGAGCGCGTGTTCATTCCCGCAGGGCATAGCGCGGCAGGGGCTGCGGCTGTGCCCGACCCCAAAAGAGGAGGTGAAACCCACACATGCTGAACATTGACTATCAGTTTAAGGACAAGACGCTGTACCAGACCGCGATGACCCACTCGTCCTATGCCAACGAGCACCGCGGGAACCACCTGCACCACAACGAGCGGCTGGAGTTCCTTGGCGATTCCGTACTGGGCTTTGTCACGGCGGATTACCTGTTCACGCACTATCCCGAGCTGCCCGAGGGCGACCTGACCAAGCTGCGCGCGGCGGTGGTGTGCGAGGGCGCGCTGTGCGAGATCGCGAGGGAACTCGGCATACCGCAGGAGATCCGGCTGGGCCACGGCGAGGAGACCGGCGGCGGGCGCGAGCGGCCGTCCATCCTCGCGGACGCGACCGAGGCGCTGCTCGGCGCGATCTATCTGGACGGCGGCATCGAACCCGCGCGCGCGTTCGTGCTGCGGTTTATCCCGCATAAGGTGGACGTTGCGATCGCGGGCGGCGCGTTCAAGGACTACAAGACCATGCTGCAGGAGATCGTGCAGAAAAACAAGCAGGAGACGCTCGAGTACCGGCTCGCCGGGCAGTCCGGCCCGGATCACGACAAGCGCTTTACGATGGAGCTGCTGCTCAACTCCAATGTGTTTGCGTCCGGCACCGGCCGGAGCAAAAAGGAAGCCGAGCAGATGGCGGCCAAGCAGGCGCTCAAGGCGATGGGCGTGGAATAGGCAACACCGCACAATTGTGCCTGCGGCGCTTTGCGGAAATTTTGTCCCCGGATTTTGTTGCGCTTTCTTGTAATACATCAAGTATTGCTGCGAAAACGCGCCGCATCCGGATGCAAAATATTCTCGCAAATCGCGCTTGTCAAATTATACGGTATTGCCTAAAACAAATCCCTCGGGAGGATTCCCGAGGGATTTTTTGTGCGGCAGGCTAAAACCAACCCGCGTTTTCGTCCCGGAAGCGGGGCGTGGGGCCGTCCGCATACGGGTCATAGGTGTGTATATTGCAGCCGAACTCCTTGAGCGAGGCGATTTTACCGTCCTCTGTCCAGCGGATGAGCGAAATGCCGTCGAATTCCTCCACCCGGCCGTCCTGCATCCGGTTTTTGAAGTACCACTCGACCACGGTCTGATCTCCCTGATGGAAAAACTGCCGGATGTCCCAGACCAGCACGCGGCCGCGCGTGTTCCACTCGTCAAACCAGTGCTTGACCTGCGCGGCGCCGTGGTATTCCGGTCCCCAGCTTTCCGTGTACACGCAGTCCGGCGCAAAAATGTCGAGGATGCCGCTGTCCTCGGTCCGCAGCCACATATCAAACCACAGCCGGATGATCCGCTCGCGCTGTTCCATCTTGCCTTCCTCCTGACAGATATGGATTACTGCCTCCATTATAGCACGATGGGACGGATTTGTGGACAGGGTGTAAATTCTGGGTTTGCGGATTGAAAAGAACGGCCGGCGGTGGTAAAATAAAACCATATATACGTTAGAGGTGTTACATGGTTCTCAAGAGCCTGATTTTACAGGGCTTTAAGTCATTCCCGGACAAGACCGAGATCAAGTTTCTCGGCGGCATGACGGCGATCGTCGGGCCGAACGGTTCGGGCAAATCCAATATATCGGACGCCATCCGCTGGGTGCTGGGCGAGCAGTCCTCGCGTTCTCTGCGCGGCGCCAAGATGGAGGACGTCATTTTCGGCGGCACCGCGAGGCGCGGGCCGGTCGGCTTTGCCGAGGTCTCGCTGATTCTGGACAATTCCGAGGGCGTATTCCGCTCGGAGTTCACCGAGATCATGGTGACCCGCCGCTATTACCGCTCGGGCGAGAGCGAGTATTTCTTAAATAAAAAGCACTGCCGTCTGCGCGACATCCACGAGCTGTTCATGGATACCGGTCTAGGGCGCGACGGCTATTCCATCATCGGACAGGGCCGCATTGACGAGATCCTGTCGCTCAAGAGCGAGGACCGGCGCGAGATCTTCGAGGAAGCCGCGGGCATCACCAAGTTCCGCTACCGCAAGGAGGAGGCCGAGCGCAAGCTCGCCGCCACCGAGGAAAACCTGACCCGTATCCGTGACCTGTACGATGAGCTGGAGCGCCAGGTCGGGCCGCTCGGAAAACAGGCGGAAAAGGCAAAACAGTATCTGCTGCTGCGCGACGAGCTGCGCGTGCTCGAGATTTCGCTCTGGCTCATCTCGCTCGACCGCATCAAGGCGGACAGCGCAAAGCTCGAGCAGGATACCGGGACCTGCACCAATCAGCTCTCCGCCGCCAGGCAGACACAGGAGGCGCTGTATCAGCAGTCCGAGCAGCTTTCCGAGGATATGCGGAACATCGACCGCGAGGCTGACCGCCTGCGGCAGCAGCTGCGCGAGACCGAGCAGCGCGCCGCCGAGCAGGCGAGCCGCGCAGCGGTCCTCAAAGCCAATATCCAGAACAACAAGGACAACATCGACCGCGCGCAGCGCGAGAGCGCCCAGCGCGCCGAGCAGGCACAGAATCTGGGCGCGCAGCTTGCGGAGCGCCGGTCGCGCATCGAATTGCTGGACACCCAGCACGCGGGACTCTCCGCGCGGCTGGACGACCTTGCAAAGCAGGCGGCGGCGCAGGCCGAAACCCGCGCGCAGGCCGAGCGCGACCTGAAACAGGCCGAGCAGGCCCGCATGGAGCGGCAGAACGAGCTGCACGCGCTTGCGCTCGACCGCACGGCGGCCGAGACCGGCCTTGCCAGCATGGACGGGCGGCGCGATACCATCGCGTCCGACATCGGGGCCGCGGGCAAGCGGCTGGAAGCCGAAAAGCAGGCGCATGACGAGCTGGAAGCGCGTATGCGCGACTGCCTCGACACGCTCGCGGGCGCGAAAAACAAGGTGCAGGGCGTGGCGCTCAAGGCGGACAGCCGCCGTAAAAAGGTCGAGACCCTGCAAACCGAGCTGGCGAAAGCGACCGCAGCGCTGACCGATGCCAAAAACCGCGTCAAAATGCTGTCCGACATGCAGCGCGACTACGAGGGCTTTTCGCGCTCGGTCAAGTCGATCATGCAGCAGGTCGAGCGCGGCGCGATGCACGGCGTGCACGGCCCGGTGTCTGCGCTGATCGCGACCGAGGACAAGTTCGTGACCGCGATCGACACGGCGCTCGGCGCGTCCGCATCCTCCATTGTGGTGGACACGTCGGCGGACGGCAAGCGCTGCATTGAATATTTGAAGCGCACGGACGGCGGCCGCGCGACCTTCCTGCCGGTCGATACCATCCGCCCGAATTCCCTGCGGGAAACCGGCCTCGAAGCGCAGAAAGGCTGCTTCGGCACCGCAGACCGCTTGGTCACTTTTGATAAACGCTACACGGCCATCGTGCAGAACCTGCTCGCACGCACGGTCGTTTCGGAAAATATGGACACCGCCCTGGCGAGT
>USLE01000066.1 GCA_900555465.1 uncultured Butyricicoccus sp. | reverse complement strand
GCGGCTTCGGTGTTGCCGGTGGCGGAGAAGTAGGCCACGAGGACGCTGCCGCCTGCGGTTTCATCTGCCGGCGCGGCTGCGTCAGTGGGTGTGGTTTGTGCGGACGGATCGGTTTCCGCAGGCGCTTGCGCCTCACCCTCTGGGGACGGCGCTGCCTGCCCGCAGGCGGCCAGCGAAAACAGCATCACGCATGCCAGCAGCAGGCTGGACAGCCGTTTGAAGATCGCATTCATTGTGTCTCGCTCCTTTATTCTGGGGTGTTCTCGTTCTGGACGTTTTCCTGAATCCAGTTTTCAATGTGGTCCGCGATCACATCGTTGTTCATGTCCTGGAACATAAAGTGGTCGTTGCCGGTGATGCCTTCGTCGGGCAGATGGACGACCGTGCTGTTGCCGCCCGCCGCGGTATAGGCTTCGGTGAAGGTGTCCGCGGACGCCGCCATCATGGACCACATGGCCGCTGCCGGGACGTCGGTGAATTCCTCGCCGATGTAGTCGCCGTAGTAGAAGGTGATCGGGATATCCTGCTCGAGCATCGCGTTATAGGCTTCGCTGTCTACTTCAGCCGCGCCGCCCGGCTCGATCGCAACGATAGCGGCCACATGGTCGGTGTAGCGGGGGATCTCCCAGCCGGGCAGACCGCCCTGCGAATGGGTGACCAGAATGGAGTCCTGCCCGGTGCGCTCGTAGATCTCGTCGATCGCCGCGGCGACAGCCTGCGCGACAACCGTGTTATCGATGTTCTGGTCGCCGTTTGCCGAATCCATGCCGGTATCCGGGGTCATCTGGCGGAAGAACTGGTCGAGAACCTCCTCGCCCTCGGGGAACTGCGAGCCATCGTTGTAGGTGAACGCGCCGTCCAGATAGGTGCCGATGCGGAACTGGGTGTACCAGGTCTGGTCAGAGGGCTCGGTGGAAATGGTGCCTGCAACCGAGGTCTGTCCGGCCTCGCCGCGGCGCGGCTGGTCGACCAGCCATACGCTGTGGCCCATGCGCAGGAACATATCCGACCAGCCCTCGCGGCCGTCCGGCGTGGTCATCCAGCCCATGCGGGACTGGCCGTAGCCGTGCAGGAATACCATTGGCAGGCCGGTCGCCTTCTCCGGGATCTGGTAGAGCACATTGGCGTGATCCACATGCGAGGTGGAACCCGCGCGGGAGGTGTAATAATTCGAGACGTCAAAGGTGCCGTCCGAGGTGATGACCGTGCCGCCTGCGGAGAAGATACCCTGGTCGGCGATCGCAAGCGCTCCGGTGTCGTCGGATGCGGTGTCCTCGCTGCCGGCGGCTGTGCTGCTGCACCCCGCGAGCAGGGAGAGCGACAGGGTGCCGGCAAGCGCCAGCGCGATCAGTCTGCGGTTGGTTTTCGTGTGAATCTTCCTTTCTGTATGAACTTGGATGGGTGGGTTTATTTCAGTGCCGCGCCGCCGCTGAAAGCATGGCCGACGGCGCTGCCCAGTTCGCGGTAAACGTTCTGCACCGGGTCAAAGCGGATGATCTGAAGCAGGGCGGGGTCGATATTGCTGTTCAGAAATCGTTGTATATTTCCCGTCCTGGCCCTTAAAAATTACCTGCTAACGACCCTTGTTCCGCCGAATACAGCGGACATCGGGATGGTATCGAGCGTTTTGTCCAGCGCCGCGACCTCGTCGGCGGTCAGGATGACGTCGGCCGCGCCGGCGTTTTCTTTCAGCCGCTCGAGCTTGCGCGTGCCGGGGATCGGGACGATCCAGGGCTTTTTGCACAGCATCCACGCGAGCGAGATCTGCGCGGGGGTGGCGTTTTTCTCCTCCGCGATGCGGCGGAGCAGCGCGAGCAGCTCGCGGTTCTGGTCAGCTGCCTCGGGGGTGAACTGCGGCATGTTGCTGCGGTAATCGTATTTGGCGTCGAACTTGGCGTCTCTGCCGTAGGCGCCGCTCAAAAAGCCGTTGGCGATGGGGGAGAAGGCGACAAGGCCGACGCCCAGCTCCTCGAGCACGGGGAACAGCGCTTCATACTGGCGCGCCATCATGGAATAGCGGTTTTCGACCGCCGCCACCGGGCAGACCGCGTGCGCCCGGCGCAGATAGTCCTCGTTCGCTTCCGAAATGCCCCAGTGCAGGATCTTGCCCTCGCGGATGAGGTCGGCCATCACGCCCGCAACCGTCTCCGGCTCGACTGTGGGGTCGATGCGGTGCTGGAAGTACAGGTCGATGTGGTCGGTCCCGAGGCGTGTGAGCGTGCCCTCGATCGAAGCGCGGATGACCTCCGGGCGGGCGTCCGGGATGAGCGGCTTGTTGACCGCTGTGCTGGTTTGATCAAAGGTGATGCCGAACTTGCTGACGATCTGCACCTGATCGCGCACATCTTTGAGCGCCGCGCCGACCAGTTTTTCGTTGTTGTGCGGGTCGGACTCGGTGCCGTATGTCTCGGCGGTGTCGAAAAAGGTGTAGCCAATGTCATAGGCCGCGCGGATCATGCGGATGGCTTCGCCGCGCTCGGTGGGCGCGCCGTAGGCGTGGCTGAACCCCATGCAGCCGAGGCCGACCGACGAGACGCGCAGGCCGTCGCCCAATTCACGAAAAGTCATGGTGAAACTCCTCCTCTGGTTTTTATCTCTGGCTCTATTATAGGATTTGTACCGGAAATGCGGAAGTTTCGATTTGTTTTGCAGTATATACCTTTGGGTAACAGCCGGCGGCAATGTGCAGGAAAACAGGGACAGCTCCAACCATAAGATTGGAGCTGTCAGCGCTTTTTTCTCGTTCCCCTCGGCGAGGCAAGGGCCCTATAATAAGGGCGGAAACACAAACCGGAAAGAAGATGAAGAGAAATGGCACCACTCGAACGGCTGCTCGCCTTTGTGCTCGCGGCGGCCATGCAGACCGGGCTGGGCGCATGCAGCAGCGCCGCGCCGCCGCAGGAGAGCACACCGCCGTCGGCCGAGACCCAGCCCGATGACAGCCTGGTCACGGAAGGGACGCAGACCGACCGCGGCTTTGTGCTCGACAACGTGCTCCATTCCGAGGAGGAAGGGGACATCCATTACAACGTCTACATCCCGGAAACCTACGACGGGAGCGAGCCTTATGCGCTGTATTTTACCCTGCCGGGGTATGAGGGGCTGCATTTTCAGGGCGTGGGGGAAAACCTGCGGCAGGAGGACTTCGGCTTCACTGCGCAGCAGTACAACGACAGGATGATTATTGTCGCCCCGCAGCTCAGCGACTGGGGCGAGACCTCGGCCGACCAGACCATCGCGCTGGCCGAATATTTCCTGGGGCATTACAACATCGACCTGAACAAGGTCTATGCCAACGGCTACTCGGGCGGCGGGGAGACCATGTCGCTCGTGATGGGCAAGCGGCCAGAACTGTTCACGGCCTATCTGCATTGCAGCTCCCGGTGGGACGGCGCCTATGAGCCGGTGGTCAAGAGCCGGACCCCGGTGTACTTTGTCATCGGGGAGAGCGACGAATACTACGGCTCGGAGCCGACGCAGGAGGCCTATGATGCCCTGCACGCGCTGTATGTGCAGGAAGGGCTTTCCGAGGAGGAGATCGACCGGCTGCTCGTGCTGGACATCAAGGATGCCGCGTATTTTGCAGAACAGGGCTCGTCCAGCCAGCATGGCGGCGGCAACCTGTTCGCGCATGATGCGCAGATCATGGGCTGGCTGTTCGGGCAGTGAGTGCCTGTTTTGTTGGATCATATCCCCTGCCGCTTGCGGCCTGATACCCCTGCCCGCGGCGGGAAACTGAAAAAGGCCCCGGCATGCAGCAATCTGCATGCCGGGGCCTTTTTTTGGAAAGATTTATGCACGCTGGCCGGCGACCGCCTGAATGAACTGGAGCACCTCGTCGCGCGGCTCCTGGGGATAGATCAGGCCGTAGGCGATCTGGAAATCCCAGTCCACCGGGAGCGTTGCCAGCAGGGGATGGACGCCTGACCAGCAGGGGGCGGAAACGATCAGCGCGCCCGAAGTCGCCACGCGGTTGAATACATTGTAGTCGTAATAGTCCACCGACTCGACACGGATGCGGCCGGTCTGCGCAAGCAGGGCGGACAGTTTGGAAGTCTGCTCGTCTCGATGGGCAGCAAGGATCACGGTCTCGCCGTACAGATCGGCAAGGCAGAGCCGCTTTTTGCCTGCAAGCGGGTGGCTGCGCGCGCAGGCGATGCAGACCGGCAGATCAGTCAGATGGAGCGAGTGGAACCGGTCGCCCCAGTAGTGTGTGTTGTAGGCGCAGGGGACGATGTCCACCCGGCTGCCCAGGTGGTCCAGCAGGCTGCGGAACGAGGCGGCGGTGTCCTCGAACGGGACGATCTCCACCTTGATCCGGGGATAGCGGGCAGAGATCCTGTCCCACTGTGCGAGCAGTCCATCCGCAGGGTTCATCAGGGAGGCGCCGATGCGCACCACCGCAGCCTGCCGGCCCTCGAGCGCACGCGCTTTTTGCAGTACAGCGTCCGCGTGGCGGATCATCTGTCGGGCTTCGTCATAGATGTATCTGCCCGCCTCGGTCAGCGTAAGCCCGCGGGTGCTGCGGTGGAACAGCTTGACGCCAAAGCGGTCTTCGAGCAGGTTGATCTGCTTGGTGACGGCGTTGGCAGAGACGAACAGCTTTTCCGCTGCCTTGAGGAAGCTGCCGCAGTCGGCGACTGTGATAAAGGTGTTCAGATGCCAGTCATACACAGGGAGCCCTTCTTTCGGTTCAAACCTTGAGGTCAGGACTATTATAATGAACACAGCGCTGCATTGCAAGCGGGTGGTCGGCGAAATCCGGCGCGGCATGGTGCGGATGGAGGAGATATGCGAACAGCCGCGGCAAACCAAACGGGTTTGACGCGGCTGTTTTTTTGGCACCCCCGGCGAGACTCGAACTCACTACATTCCGCTTAGGAGGCGGACCCTCTATCCCGGTGAGGTACGGGGGCATACTATGTTACGCTATACTGCGTGCGCGCAGCAGCAGGGGCAAAAAACTGTGCATACTGTTTAATATATTACTGCATGGACGCAAAAATGTCAATCCGGGAGGCAAAGAAAAACAGACCAAAATCCCGGAAAAAACTTTGTTAAAATGAAAACATTGCATGTCGGAAAAGAACGTGCTATGATACAATTAAGTAAAATGGGGTAGTAGGTAAGTTTCGCTTGTATATCCCGTTTTGCGGCCAAAGGAGGGGCATATTCGTGAAACAAATGCATATCACCGAAACCGTACTGCGCGATGCGCAGCAGTCGCTGATCGCAACCCGTATGCCGTTTGACGATTTCGAGGGAGTCCTCGACGAGATGGACAAGGCCGGCTATCATTCGATCGAATGCTGGGGCGGCGCGACCTTCGACAGCTGCCTGCGCTACCTGAACGAAGACCCGTGGGAGCGCCTGCGCAAGATCAAATCGCATATGAAGCATACCAAGCTGCAAATGCTGCTGCGCGGGCAGAATCTGCTCGGCTACCATCATTATTCGGATGATACGGTGCGCCGCTTCGTGCGTAAGAGCGTGGAAAACGGCATGGACATCATCCGCATCTTCGATGCGCTCAACGACCTGCGCAACATCGAGACCGCGGTCGATGAGTGCCTTAAGGCAGGCGGACATGCACAGGGCTGTATCTGCTATACGCTCAGCCCGATCCACAACCTTGAGATGTTCGTCTCGCTCGGCAAGCAGATCGAGGAGATGGGCTGCAACTCGCTGTGCATCAAGGATATGGCGGGTATCATGTCGCCGCAGGAGTGCTATGACCTGGTCACCGCGCTGCGCGAGAATATCAGCCTGCCGATCTATGTGCACACGCACGCCACCACAGGTCTGGGCTATATGACCTACCTCAAGGCGGCGGAGGCGGGCGCGGCCGGCATCGACTGCGCGACCTCGTGCTTCTCGGGCGGCACCAGCCAGCCCGCGACCGAGTCCATCGTCTACGCGCTGACCCAGATGGGCTTCGACTGCGGCGTGGACACCAGGGAGCTCAACCGCATCAACAATTTCTTCCTGCCGGTCAAGGATAAGTTCTCGGAAAACGGCACGTTTGACCCGTATGTGCTGTCCACCAAGACCGACGCGCTCATCTACCAGATCCCGGGCGGCATGCTGTCCAACCTGGTGGCGCAGCTCAAGGCGCAGAACGCGATCGACAAGCTCGACGAGGTGCTCGAAGAGACCCCGCGCGTGCGCGCAGACCTCGGCTATCCGCCGCTCGTCACTCCGCTGAGCCAGATGGTCGGCGTGCAGGCGACGGTCAACGTGCTCCTTGGCGAGCGGTATAAGAACATCGGCAAGGAGATCAAGAGCTATATCAAGGGCGAATACGGCAAGGCACCGGGCAAGATCGATCCGGCGCTGGCGGAAAAGGTGCTCGGCGGCGAGCAGCCCATGACCGGCCGCTTTGCGGAGACGCTGGCGCCGGAATACGAGGAAGCCAAGGCGCACCTCGGCAGCATGGCGCGCTGCGAGGAGGACGTGCTGTCCTATATCGCCTTCCCGCAGCAGGCGGAGCAGTATTTCCAGCGCCGCGAGAACACATTCACCGCAAGCTACACGATTAAGGAGGTCGGCTGATCATGGTTCAGGATCCGCTCAGCCTGATAGACGCGCTGATGGTCGCACTGTCCGGCTTTGTCATTGTATTCATCATGCTGGCGCTGCTCTGGGGCATCATCGCCGTGGTATCCCGCGCAGTTTCCGGCGTGGAGCACCGTCCGGCGGCCGCGCCGGCCCCGGCGCCCATGCCTGCACCCGCCCCTGCCGCACCGGCAGCTGCCGCGCCCGCGGCGGCCCAGCCTGCGCCGCAGGTGGTGCTCGAGGGCATTGATGCTGTCTCTTATACACATTCCGAGCCCACGAGACAAGAGGCAATCTCGTATGCCG
>USLE01000065.1 GCA_900555465.1 uncultured Butyricicoccus sp. | reverse complement strand
GAAGCAGCCGTCCGCTCCCTGCACGCGCAGGACGAAGAAAAAGAACGCGCCGCCGAGCGCAAATAAGGCGGGGAAAAGCATGGAGCAAGGCACCTCGTTTCGCGTAAGATACGGTCACTTTATGCGCGCACGGAGTTGTCCTATGACGGACAAAATAGGGCTTGTAATTTGCTGCTGAATCCGATATAATAGATAAGAATCAATGGTAAAATGCACGAGGAGGTGTAAGTAATGCCAAGTGGCCAGGAATATTTGGCGATCATCGCGCAGCTCGCGCCGCTGGTCATCCTGATTGTTCTGTTCTATTTCCTGTTGATCCGTCCGCAGCGCAAGCGCGATAAGGCTGAGCGCGAAATGCGCAACTCGATCGAAGTGGGCGACGAGATCTCTACGATCGGCGGATTTATCGGCCGTGTTGTCAGCATCAAGGATGATGTGCTGGTGATCGAGTCTTCGAACGACCGTACCAAGCTCAAGATCTACCGCTGGGCGATCCGCGGTAAGGAGGCCCCGGCGACCGAAACGGTCGAGGCGCCCAAGGAAGCAAACAAGGACGCCAAGTAATAAACCGGTTTCTTGCCGAATAGGATTAGGATATCAATCATTCGGCGGGAGGATGCGCAATGATGAGAAAGACCAACGAGGGCAGTACGCCGGCCGGTGTGCTGCTGCCGGCTGGGGCAGCCGGCCTGTTGACGACGCTTCTGCTGATGCTGGTTGGTGCGGTTCTGGTGCACCGCGGCACATTGGCAGAGGGGGCAATCGCCCCGTGCGCGTGGGCGTTTCTGGCAGCAGGCACCGCGCTTGCCGGCCTGATCGCGTCGAAGCGTGCGGGCGGGCGCAAGCTCCTCTGGGCGCTTGGTGCCGGGGGCGTGGTTTTTCTGATCCTGCTGGCTGCGGGGCTGATGCTCGGCTCCCAGCCGATCCATCTGGTACGCGCGTCGGCCAGCCTGCTCTGCACGCTGGCGGCTTCGGCGCTCGGCGGCCTCGCCGGCGCCAATATGCGCAAAAAGAAACGGCATAGCCACATCAAAAAGTAGGAGGGAATTTCCATGAAGCACGTATCTACCCTGACTTCCGCGACCCTGAAGCAGACTGCAGCGCACGGCGGCTGCGGCGAGTGCCAGACGTCCTGCCAGTCCGCTTGCAAGACTTCCTGCACGGTAGCGAACCAGAAGTGCGAGCACGCTTCCAAGTAAGCCGTTCCGGCTTCCTTGGAAAAGGGCCTGACCGAACCTGCGGTTCGGATCAGTCCTGCCGCCTGCGGCGCGCGCCCTGCGGGCACACTTCTGCGGCGGTTTGTGAAAAAAGTCAGGCGCTTGTCCTGACTTTTTTGTCAAGCGGCGGTTATACCGCCGCTTTCCATTTCATCCGCGCTGCGGCGCGGGAATGTTTGGATTGACTGAGGCGCGCCGTGGCGCGCCTTGTTCCTGTATATCGGAGGAAATATAGAAAAATGATTCATCGTTATCAAAAAAACGGGCTGAACTTTGTGCTCGATGTCAACTCCGGTGCAGTGCATGTGCTGGATGACATCAGCTACGCGGTATCCGGCCTGATCGACGAGAATATGGCGGAGGCGTGCCCGCAGTCCGTGGTGGACGCGCTCAAACAGTATCCGGCGGACGAGGTGCGCGAGGCGTACGGCGAGCTGTACGAGCTCAAGAAGGCGGGCCAGCTGTTCGCGGAGGACGATTACATCGACGTCAGCAGGTACATCCCGGTCGGCGCGCCGGTCAAGGCGCTCTGCCTGCATGTGGCGCACGACTGCAACCTGCGCTGCACCTACTGCTTCGCGTCCACGGGCGACTTTGGCCAGGGCCGCAAGATCATGCCGCCCGAGATCGCCAGGAAGGCGATCGACTTTGTCATCGCGCGCTCGGGCAAGCGGCACAATATTGAGGTGGACTTCTTCGGCGGCGAGCCGCTGATGGCGTGGGACACGGTCGTGCAGACGGTGGACTATGCGCGCAGCCTGGAGGAGAAGTTCGACAAGAAGTTCCGCTTCACCATCACGACCAACGGCCTGCTGCTCGATGAGGACAAGCGGGCGTACATCAACGAAAACATGGATAACGTCGTGCTCTCGCTCGACGGCCGCCCGGAGGTCAACGATGACTTCCGCAAGACCGTGTCCGGCGCGGGCAGCTATGACGTGATCGTGCCCAAGTTCAAGGCGCTGGTGGATGCGCGCGACCCGCAGAAGGATTACTATGCGCGCGGTACGTTCACCTCGCACAATCTGGACTTTGCCAACGACGTGGTTCACATCGCGGACGCAGGCTTTGACCGCCTCTCGGTCGAGCCGGTGACCGCCGATCCGGGCTGCGGCTACGACCTGACCGAGGCCGACCTGCCGAGGATCGAGGCCGAGTATGACCGCCTGACCGAGATCATGCTCGAGCGCCGCAAGCAGGGCAAGCCGTTCAGCTTCTTCCACTTCATGGTTGACCTGGACCAGGGGCCGTGCGTGGTCAAGCGCCTGCGCGGCTGCGGCGCGGGCTATGAGTATGTGGCCGTTACGCCGGACGGCGATATCTATCCCTGCCACCAGTTTGTCGGCAAGGACGAGTTCAAGCAGGGCAGCGTGCTCGACCAGTCGTTTGATATGGAGATCGCGACCAAATTCGCGGGCATGAACATCTACACCCGTCCCAAGTGCCAGAAGTGCTGGGCAAAGTTCTACTGCTCGGGCGGCTGCTCGGCGGCGAACTACAACATGAACCACGACATGAATGACTCGTATGACCTCGGCTGCGAGATGGAGCGCAAACGCCTCGAGTGTGCAATTTATCTGAAAGCGGCAGAGAAGATCTGTGCGGATTAGTCATAGTGCCAAATTGTGCAAAGAATGTGTTAAACCAGTTGCAAAAGGCCTGTTTTGTGGCGTATAATGAGCACTGTATTTTCAAATGTCCTGTCAAAGGAGATGTCATGATATGCCGCAGAACGTAATGGTATCCGTGGTTGGTGAAGGTATCTATATGCCGAAACTGGTGAAGGCGATCCTCGCCAAGGAAGTCATCCCGCCGCGCAACCTTTTTTTATCTGCTAAAAATAAAGCTGCCTGCCAGGCGGCGGAGGGATACGCTGTCAGCGTGTGCGAGGACGACCTGTCCGCAATGATCAAGAGTGAGATCGTGCTCGTCGCCGCCTCCAAACGGGAGATGCCGACCGAGCTCGCCAAGATCTCGAGCAGCTCGCAGAAGCGTGTGGTCGTGACCGTGTGCGACAGCGAGCAGGTCAATCTGGCCTACCTGACCGACCGCATCGCCGCTGCGACCGAGTTCATCGCTGCTGTGCTGCACCGCGATGAAAACGGCAAGCTGTATGCGACCTACGAGATCAGTCAGAAGGCGCGCCTGTTCCTGCACCAGCCCTGCCGGGATCTGGTGAACGCGATGTGCGACCTGATCAACGAAGAGGGCTGAGTTCTAACCGGACCGAACCGGGAATATGCTGTTCTATGACCTTCCCTAAGGAGGAGACGTATGAAACAGCATATTCTCGGTTTTTTTGATTCTCTGGTGCGGACGCCGGCGTTCCTGTTCCTGTGCGCTATGTTTTTGTGCGGCGCGCTCGCGGGCGGCCTGACCGGCCTGCATGCCAGCGAGGGGGACAGCGCGGTCGAGCTGACCGCCATGCTGTCCGCGCTGCCGGAGCAGGTGCTGAAAAGCGTGCTCTGCGCGGCGCTGTGGCTGGTGCTGCCGCTGGTGTGCGCGCTGCTGCGGCCCGCGGCGCTGTGCCTGTCCGCGCTGGCGGCCGCGCGCGGCTTCGTGCTCGCGCTGACGGTCGCCGTCAGCATCGGGCAGGGGGAGGACGTGCTGCTTTCGCTCCTCGCCGCGGGGCTGCCCGCGGTGTTCAGCGTGTCCGCGCTGCTCGCTGCATGCGCGATGGTCTGGCAGAGCGGGGAGGCCGCCGGCCGGTATTCGCTGCGCGCCTGCCGCGTGCAGTATGCGCTGTGCGTGCTGATCGCCATGCTGAGCGCGCTGCTGCGCGCCGGGATCGCCGCCGCTGCGCTGGTCTGAGGCAGGGGCGCCCCTATGCAGGCAGTTGCTTTTTTCGCTTTGCTATGCTAATATTTAGTTAGCTTAATTAACTGACGGAAAGGCGGTGCGGGCATGGCCAGCGCAGAGCAGCTCAATTCCTTTCTGGTCGATGTATTCGGCCGCATCAATAAAATTGAGGAGCGCACGATGGCGGGCGGTCTGGGCAGCACGATCTCGATCACCGAGATCCACATCATCGAAAAGATCGGCGCGCGCGAGCCGGTGCGCATGGGTGAGCTGGCAAAGTCGATCGGCGTCACGCTGGCTACGGTGACGGTCGCCTGCGATAAGCTGGAGGCCAAGGGGCTGATCCGGCGGGTGCGCAGCGCGGAGGACCGCCGGGTGGTCAACATCGTGCTGACCGCGAAAGGCCGCGCGGCTTACGAATATCACAAGGCGTTCCACCAGCGCATGATCGCGTCCGTGATGGAAACGCTCTCCCCGGAGCAGGCTGCGGTCCTGGCGCAGAGCCTGGAGAAATTGCAGGACTTTTTCCGGCAGGAGGAGGCCGCGATGGGGGGCGAAGCGCATGGATAACCTGATCTTCTGCCTGAACGCGACTGTCCCGATCTTTGCGATCATCCTGCTGGGCCGCCTGCTGCGCGGGCGGCATTTTTTTGCGCCGCAGACGCTGGCGGATCTGGACAAGCTGGCGTTCAAGGTGCTGCTGCCCATCCTGCTGTTCCGCGATATTGCGGCGGGGCGCATCACCGAACAGTTTGACCTCAAATTCTTCCTGTTCTGTGCGGGCATCACGACCGTATACTTTTTCGCGATCTGGCTGGGCGCGGCAAAGCTGCTGCCGGACAAGAGCATGGTCGGCGCATTCACGCAGGGCGCGTTCCGCGGCTCGCAGGCGATTTTGGGCGTGGCATTCGTGCAGAACCTGTACGGCGACGCCGGGCTGGTGCCGCTGATGATCGTGGCGAGCGTGCCGCTGTACAACATCTTTTCCGTGCTGGTGCTGACCGTGACTGCGCCGCAGGAAAAGGGAATCGAGCGCCGCGGCGTAGTCAGCCGCACGCTGGGCGGCATCATCACCAACCCGATCATTCTCGGTATTCTGGCGGGCCTGCCGTTTTCGCTGCTGTCGGTGGATTTCCCGCCCATGATCGCCAAGGGGCTGGATATGCTCGCGGGCTGCGCCACACCGGTGGCGCTCATCAGCATCGGCGCGGGCTTTGAGGGCGCAAAGGCGATCAAAAAGCTGGGGCCGACCTGCGCCGCGACCTTCATCAAGCTGGTGCTGCTGCCGGTGATCTTCCTGCCCATCGCCGCGTGGATGGGCTTCCGCGATCAGGCGATGGTTGCGCTGGTCATCCTGTGCGGCGCGCCGAGCACGGTCTCGGGCTATGTGATGGCGAAAAACATGGGCGGCGACCATGTGCTTTCCGCGTCCATCGTGGTGCTGAGCACCGCGCTGAGCGCGGTCACGCTGACGGTGACGCTGTTCATCCTGCGCACAATGGGATTGATATGAGAAAAAGGCGGCGCGAAAGCGCCGCCTTGACATTGCCCCTCTGGGCTGGTATTGTAATAATAACAATGCCAGTTTGGAGGGGATTTTTCATGCCGGATTTTACGAATATCGATGCCATGCAGTTTTTCGACCGCCGGCCGCGCGAGCTTGCGCTCTATCAGGATTTCGCGCGCAAGGCGCTGGCCGCCTGCCCGGATACGCACATCCGTGTGCAGAAAACCCAGATCACCCTTGAAAACCGGCACGGATTCGCCTTTGTCTCCCTGCCGCGCCGCAAGGTGCAGCAGCCGACCATCGTCGTCAGCTTCGGCCTGTCCTATCGGGTGGATTCGCCGCGCATCTGGGTCGCGACCGAGCCGTACCCCAACCGCTGGACGCACCATATGCTGATTGCGGACGAAGGGCAGCTCGACGACGAACTGCTGGGCTGGATCAAAGAGGCCGCCGCATTTGCGGCGGCCAAGTGAGGTCAACTCCAGTCCAGCTCCTTGCCGCAATGCGGGCAGTAGGGCGTCAAATAGCAGCGGAACAAAAATGCATCGCAATGCGGGCAGCGGATGCTAATGACGCCCCAGACGATGCCGCCCACTGGCAGCAGAGCGCCGATCGGAATTAGCACTGACAACGCTGGCCAAAGCTCGCAGAGCAGGGCGATCAGTATCCCCGCGGCGAATGCCCCGCACATGATGAAAAAACGATGCTTGAGCGACATAAGCAACCCTCCCACTGATTCCTTAACCCCATTATACCATGCGCCGTCCGGAGGGACAAGCGCAAAGGAGGATGACGGATGCTCACCTACCACCTTGACCCGCACAGCAAAACACCCTTATACGAGCAGCTCTACCGCGCCGTGCGCGCGGACATCATGTCCGGTACGCTCGCGGGCGGCACTCGCCTGCCGAGCAAGCGCCAGCTGGCCGCGAATCTGCGCGTCAGCCAGATCACGGTGGAGACCGCCTACGGCCAGCTGCTCGCGGAAGGCTATATCGTCTCCGAGCCGCGGCGCGGGTATTTCGTGCAGAAGCAGCTGGCCGTCTCCGCACAGCCGCAGGCGCCCAAAGTGGCGGCGCCGCATACGCATGCCGCGCCGGCGGACGACTGCAAGTACGATTTCCGCACGAATATCGTGGATACGGAGTGTTTCCCGTTCGCAACGTGGGCGCGGCTGTCGCGCAGCGTGCTGAGTGAATACTCCGACCGCCTGCTGCGCGCGACCGACCCGTGCGGCGCGGCCGAGCTGCGTGAGCAGATCGCGCGGTATCTGTATGACTTTCGCGGCATCAATATCTCGCCGGACAACATTCTGGTCGGCGCGGGTTCGGAGTACCTGATGCACCTGGTCATCCAGCTGCT
>USLE01000064.1 GCA_900555465.1 uncultured Butyricicoccus sp. | reverse complement strand
CACCGAGATCTACACAAGGAGTATCGTCGGCAGCGTCAGAGTGTATAAGAGACAGTCCGCGAGCTGCGCCGCAGCTGGGGCACGTTCTGCGACCGCCGTCCGGAGATGTACGGCGCGATGGGGCATTTCGGCTGAGGGCAGATACAAAGAACAAAATGCGGGCAGCGCACTGCGCTGCCCGCATTTTTTGTCAATCTGTGCTGCTTTCCGGTGGGTCTGCCATATTTGCCATTGCATAACGAATACATTCGTTGATAAACGCATTACGGCTCATGTTGTATTTGTTGGCGGCAGCTTCAACCCGTGCGAGCAGTTCGGTGTCTACCCGAATGGATACCTGTTCGGTGCTATATGGTTTTGGAATAAAATTTCCCATTTTTTGAACCACCTCTTGAAAAGAGTGTAGTTTGTATTGTATCCCAAATATATGGTTTAATATAA
The DNA here is from genome assembly GCA_900555465.1 of uncultured Butyricicoccus sp. Classification (GTDB taxonomy): domain Bacteria; phylum Bacillota; class Clostridia; order Oscillospirales; family Butyricicoccaceae; genus Agathobaculum; species Agathobaculum intestinigallinarum. The sequence continues at coordinate 6,481 of USLE01000064.1, read as the reverse complement.
ACCACAAAATACAACACTATGAGGTGGTAGTATGGCTGAATTCTGTCTGGACTGTTTTAACAAGCTGCATGGGACGAATTACACAAAATGGGATGTGGTGTTGTCGTGGGGAAATGATTTTTGCGAGGAATGCTGTGAATTTAAGCGCACTGTGGTTGTAATACGCGATAAACACTCGTTCCTGCGATGGGTTTTCGGGCATTGAACAGCAAAAAGACCGGCAGACGCCGGTCTTTTTGCTTTACGGTTCCTGCTTCGCCTGCCGGATCTCGTCCAGCAGATGCTGCTGTGCATCGTCAAACAGCAGTTTTCTATTGTGTGCGTAATACGCATCGCTTCCGAAGTTCTGGATAAACCACGAGGTAAAGAAATTCGCGGTCAGCTCGGTCGCGAACAGCACCAGTTCCTGACTGTCCGGAATCGCCTCGTCGAGAAACGCAAATGCGTTTGCAAGCTGCCGGTCAGTCTTATCTGCCGCATCCGCGCGCGCCTGCACGTCGGTTTGGAACAGAGTCTTGAGCCGCTCGACCGCCTGTCCCTTGGGCACCTTTTCGAGCGCGATCGTCTGCTGGAACGCGGCCAGCCGCTCGGCTTCGCGCGCCGCGACAAACAGCGCGTCCTTATCGGTCGAGCCCGCCGCGCGGCGGCGCGTGAGCGCGGCCTGCTTTTCGTCCAGCAGGGTGCCGAGCGTCTTTTCGCCCTCGCGAATATAGATGAGATCCTGATGCAGCGCGTCGGTCAGGCCGTCCAGCCGATATGCCTCGCGCGCGCTGTCCGCCAGCCGCGAGAGCAGCAGGCTGAGCACGCCCAGCTTTTCGTCAAACGGCGCGCCCGCGAGCTCGGAGGCACGTACCTTTTCCCATGTCCCGTCCAGAATCTCCTCCACGCGGTAGACGCGCTTGTACTTTTCGTACAGCTGGAGGTAATTTGCAAAATCGCTCGCCACGCGGGGCAGCTGCAAATACTGCTCGACCACCTGCCGGTCGACCGTGAGGCCGAGCGCCTCATAGGTCTGCATCAGCTCGGACAGGTCCTCCCAGCCGCGCGCGGTGACGAACTGCATCCCGTCCGCAGTCGCCTCGACGCGGTAGAAGTGGTCCCGCCGGATCTCGAGATAGGACAGGATCGCGCCGTGGATGCCGCGGCGGTAGGCGTATTCCTTCCAGACCGCGAAATCCTCCTCCACGTCGATGCGCTTGACGCGGTCGAGCGTGACCACGTCGAACTCGCGCACGGATTTGTTGTACTCGGGCGGGTTGCCCGCCGCCACGACCACCCAGCCCTCGGGCAGGCGCTGGTTGCCGAAGGTCTTGCACTGCAAAAATTGCAGCATCATGGGCGCGAGTGTCTCCGAGATGCAGTTGATCTCGTCGAGGAACAAGATGCCCTCCTTGACGCCCGTGCGCTCCATCTCGCGGTAGACCGAGGCGATGATCTCGCTCATGGTGTAAGCCGTGACCGCGTATTCCTGCCCGCCGAACTTCTGGTGCTCGATGTAGGGCAGGCCGAGCGCGGACTGGCGTGTGTGGTGAGTCAGCGTATAGGACACCAGCCCCACATGGGTCTCGTCCGCGATCTGCTCCATGATCTGGGTCTTGCCGATGCCCGGCGGGCCCATGAGCAGGATGGGGCGCTGGCGGATGGGCGGGATGCGGTACGCACCGAACTCGTCGCGCGCGAGATAGGCGCGCAGCGCGTTTTTGATCTCGTTTTTGGCTCGTTTGATATTCATAAACAGGCTCCTTGTGTTTGGTTGCGCGCCCCTACGGGGACGGGATAATTTCAGCTTCGCGCAGGATGGCGCGGATGCCCCAGGGCGGGACGTTTTCCGGATACGCTTCGCCCTCGAGCATGACGAAAGCGGCGTCGTACCGGGGGCGCTTTTTCGGGTAAATCCCCAGCCCGTCGGTGAAGTAGATGATCCCGCGCAGATGGTGGAACGCGCCCTCGGAAACCAGATGGTCCACATGCTCGAACACCGGGCGGAAGTCGGTCGCGGACTGGCCGATCAGCTCGAAATGCTCCATATAGTCGCGCAGGTCGCGCTCGTTTGTGATGCGCCTGTCCGAGCGGAGCTGGTCGTCGCACTGTAAAATGCGCAGGTTGATGTGCCGGAAAAAGCTTTCGTTGTCGCGGAGCAGCGAATAGGTGTAGGACAAAAAGCTGCGCACCAGCTCGCCCGAGGTGGACATCGAGGTGTCGATCGCGATGACGAAATCCTCGATCTTGCGCACCTCGCGCGTCTCAAGCGGCTCGATCAGCGGCATGTTGCCATAGTGCCGCAGGCCGTAGGCATAGTAGCCGTAGTCGAACGAGTCCGCGTCGATCGCGACCTCCTCGCGCAGCGCGGCGAAACGGCGCAGGAACGCGCGGTAGTCGGTCGTCGGGTGCGCGGAGACCGAGAGCTGCTCGCGCACGGCCTCGCCGCCTGCGGCCTGGTTGTTGAACACGGTCTCCATCGCGGTTTGGGTGCGCGCAGCGGTCTGCTGCCACTGCCGATCCTGCTCGCCGTCGTCCGACGCGGGCCACAGCGTGTGGTCGTCCACACAGAACACGCGGGCAAGCGTGGCGCAGTCGTAGGAGTTCAGCCGCTCGCGCCGGAACTCACGGTAAATTGCCTCCGCGGTCAGCACGGGCATGGCTTCGCGCAGCCGGCGGTAGACGTTCTGCCGCCGGACCGAGGGCTTATCCTCGCGCAAACAGCGGTAGTCGAGCGAATCGAGCATGCTTTCCACCGCGATATCGCACGCGAGGTCCCACAGCGGCGTGTCGCGGTTTTTCGCCTTGGCGGGGTGCCGCAGCAGGCAGTGGAACACGGTGTGCAGGTAGGCGCGGTTGACCGCCGTGCGCGCGTGCTCGAGCTGCTGCGCGAGCCACGCGCCGCTGAAATACAGGTGTTTGGCGTCGGTCGCAAGGGTGGCGGCGTCATACCCCTCGTCCGCGACCGTGAGCGCAGAGACCGCCTCGTCCAGAAAGGGCAGGCTCATATACAGTTCGGTGCGGGCGGAAAACAGGATCTCGCGTCCGATTTTGCGCCAGCGTTCGCTTTGGGGCATGGGGCACCTCCTTGGGCGGTGTGGGATGCTTTCTATGGGCCGCGCCGTCGGTCACAGATCGAACGATTTTGCGCGCCCCTTGGGGATGTTCTGCCCGAGGGCGGCCAGCAGCACGGACAGCGCGGCGGTCTGCTCCTTCTCGCGGGCGGTGTCGCAGGCGGCGGCGATGTCCTTGCGCTGGAGCACGCCGTGCGACAGCAGGAAGCGGAGCGCGGCGCTTTCCCCGGCTGCAGCGCAGTCACGCGCGAGCGCGCCGCCGTGGGCGCGCAGGCAGTCCAGATACGCAGCGCGGGCGGCGTCCGCCAGCTGATACGGCGCGGCAAGCCGCCGCACGGCCACGCGGGCGGCCACGCTGAAGTCGTGGCGGTCGAGCAGGCTTTCCAGCGCAAGATCGTACCCGCGGAAATGGAGCACGCCGCTTTCAAAGCATTGGCGGTAGCCGTACCCCGCGCCGTGAATGCGGCGCTGGAAGATATGCGCGGGCGCGAGCGTTTCCAGCTCTTCGGAATAGGCGGGAAACAGCAGGCGGATGCGCGTGCCGCCATGCAGGAACATCACATCCAGCTCGCCGGCGTGCTCGCCGAGTACGCGGTGCAGGCAGGTGGGGGCGGCGGGATCGGCGTGCAGCCGGATATGCCGCAGCGCGTGGCAGTTCATCAGCGCGTCGCCGCCGAAATCGGTCAGACTGCCGGAAAAGGTGAGCGTTTCCAGCCGGCGGCAGTTGTAAAACGCATAGCTGCCCACGCTTTGCAGGCGTTTCGGCAGGGTGACCGCGCGGATGGCGTTTGCGTCGTGCACGGGTTCCGGGCCGCCGCAGGTCACGCGCACGCGGAAGGCGTCGCGGCCTGTGAGGTCGGGCGCGCGCTCGCTCAGCGCATAGCCGCCGAGCGATACGACCGGCGCGCCGTCGATCTCGTCCGGCAGGCGCACGTCGTCGTCGCGCGTCTCGCAGCGCAGGACAGCGATGCCGTCCGGCGTTTGTTCGCAGGTCAGCAGCAGCTCGTTTTCGTCCTCGATCGTGCGCATGGCGCGCCCTCCTTTCATCACGTTTTCTGTTCGGCTTTGATTATAGCACAGCCGGGGCGGCGCGGCAATAAAAGTGCCGTTTTTTGTCCGTTTTGCGGATTGACCGCGTGTTACCCATCGGCTAAGATAAAGAAAAAGGGGGCGTGTGGGATGAAAGGGATTAAAGATTTTCTGTCGTTGTATCTTATGTGCTTTTTCCTAACGCTGTTTGCACTGATTGTTTTTGTAAATGTGCAGAAAAACGTCTGGCTAATGATGCTTGCCATCGCTTTCATAGCGGCAATCTTGCTGTATGCGATTCTCCGCCTGGTGTCTCGCGTTGAGGATTTGGAAAAGCGCCTCGACGAGCTCGCCGGCAGACCGGAGGACGATTCCAAAGAGTGAAGGTTATCGCAATAAGAAAATATCGTCATAAGAATTTATAAAATTTCTCAAAATATGCTTGACAAACCCGTCGGTTGAGAATATACTGTGACCATACCGAAAAACCAATGACGAAGACGAGTAGCAGGGAGACCAAACCTTTCAGAGAGCCGCGGGCGGTGCGATCGCGGCAGGCAAGGACCCGGTGAATGGACTTTATCAGGGCAAGGCGAAAGGGATCATATCCCGAGTATCTGCGACGGGGACTCCGCCCGTTATCAGGGGAGCGTGCATTGTCGGATGCGCGAAAGCGAGCGGGCGCATTTCTGCGTCAACTTGGGTGGTACCGCAAGAGCTGTTTTCAGGCTCCTGTCCCATGAGATTCATGGGGCAGGAGCCTTTTTGCATCCCTGCGGCCCCAAAGCTGCAAAAAGTACCGCGGCGCGAAAATTCCGTCAACAAATAATTTACCCATAAAAGGAGAGAACCACGATGGCAAAGATTCCGCACAGACTGTATTTAACCGAAGAACAGATGCCGAGGCAGTGGTACAACCTGCGCGCCGATATGAAAGAGCAGCCCGACCCGCTGATCCACCCCGGCACGCACGAGCCGCTTCCCGTCGAAGCGCTGTACCCGATCTTCTGCGAAAAGCTCGCCCGGCAGGAGCTGGACTGCACCACGCGGTATTTCGACATCCCCGAGCCCGTTCTGGATATGTATAAGCTGTACCGGCCCTCGCCGCTGTGCCGCGCATACAATCTGGAAAAGGCGCTCGACACCCCGGCGAAGATCTACTACAAGTTCGAGGGCAACAACACCTCGGGCTCGCACAAGCTCAATTCCGCCATCGCGCAGGCGTATTACGCCAAGGAGCAGGGCCTCAAGGGGCTGACGACCGAGACCGGAGCCGGCCAGTGGGGCACGGCGCTGTCCGAGGCGTGCGCCTACTTCGGGCTGGACCTCAAGGTCTACATGGTAAAGGTATCCTATGAGCAGAAGCCCTACCGCAAAGCGGTCATGCAGACCTTTGGCGCGGACGTGACGCCCTCGCCCTCGAACACCACCGAGGCGGGCCGCGCGATCCTCGCGCACGACCCGCACACCGGCGGCTCGCTCGGCTGCGCGATCTCCGAGGCGGTCGAGGTCGCGACCACGCACGAGGGCTACCGTTATGTGCTCGGCTCGGTGCTCAATCAGGTGCTGCTGCATCAGTCGATCATCGGTCTGGAGAGCAAGCAGGCGATGGAGATGCTGGACGAATACCCGGACATCGTCATCGGCTGCGCGGGCGGCGGCTCCAACCTCGGCGGCCTGATCGCGCCGTTCATGCAGGATAAGCTGACCGGCAAGGCGAACCCGCGCATCATCGCGGTCGAGCCCGCGTCCTGCCCGTCGTTTACCCGCGGCAAGTACGCCTACGACTTCTGCGACACCGGCCACGTCACTCCGCTGGCGCGCATGTACACCCTGGGCAACGGCTTCATGCCTGCGGCCAACCACGCGGGCGGCCTGCGCTACCACGGCATGAGCCCGATCCTGTCCAAGCTGTACCACGACGGCTATATGGAGGCGGTCTCGGCCAAGCAGACCGACGTGTTCGACGCGGCGGTGCAGTTCGCCAAGGTCGAGACCATCCTGCCCGCGCCCGAGTCCTCGCACGCGATCCGCTGCGCGATCGACGAGGCGCTCAAATGCAAGGAGACCGGCGAGGCCAAAACCATCCTGTTCGGTCTGACCGGCACGGGCTACTTCGATATGTCGGCGTACGAAGCCTACCACAACGGCACGATGCAGAACCATGTGCCCACAGACGAGGAACTGCAGGTCGGCTTTGACACCCTGCCGCCGGTGGACTGAACCTTGCCCCTTTCCCCGAAAAAGACGAAACGGCTGCCATGCAGCCGTTTCAGTCTGTCGAAAAAGTCCCCGCGCCGCAGCGCGCATTAAATAGGGAATTGCGGTGAGCCGCAATTTCCATAAAAACCGGGAGCATGTATCTCGGTTTTTATACAAGACGACTCCGAATTGTGCCC
>USLE01000063.1 GCA_900555465.1 uncultured Butyricicoccus sp. | reverse complement strand
GGGGCGATCAGCCTGACGGTCAAGGTCGGCATCACGGTGGCGCTGCTGTCGCTGCTGCTCAATCTGCTGATCTATCAGCTGGCGGGGCTGGCAGGGGCGGACCTTTCCGCCATTGCGCTCGACGCGCCGCAGACCGGGCTCGACTTTACCGCGCGGCTGATGATCATCGTCGTGCTGTCCGCCGTAGTGGAGGAAATCTATCTGCGCGGCGCGCTGATGACCGTACAGGAAGGCATTGTCGGCACTTCGGCCTGCCTGCTGTTCAGCGGCTTGGCGTTTGCCATGCTGCACGGCAGCCTGATGAATTTTGCAGGCCCCCTGATCGCGGGCATCGCCTATGCGTATCTGACTTATGTATTTGGCAGCGTGTGGCCGGCTGTGCTGGCGCATGCGGTCAACAATCTGTATTACATGCTGGTCCTGTGGATCACGGACACCTACGCCGCATTCGGCATATGGAACTATTTTGCGGCAATCAACGGGCTGTTGCTGCTGCTGTTCCTGTATCTGTCGCTGCGGTCGCTTGAAAATATGCTTGTCAAGGAAATGATCCCGCATTTTGAGAAAAGCGCGGGCCTGTACGATCTTTGGCTGCTGGTGCGCAACCCCGGCGTAGCGGCCTTTGTGCTGGCTTTTGTAGCAAAGCTCATTTTGGACGGGATCGGATAACCGGAAACCAAACGTATAAGAGGTGGAATAATGGACAATCAGGAGAACAACGTCAATCAGGAGACCCAGCGGATCCCGGAAGTGGAGCCGCAGCGGCACCGCCGCAGCAGACGGCGCAAAAACAGCGGCTGCGCCGGTACGATCGTTTATGTGATCGCAGTGCTGGGTATTTCGATCGTGCTGTCGCTCGCAGCGATCTTCATTGCCAACGACGTCTTTGCCTTTGTCAAGGACAACGCGGTCAAGGAAGTCTCGGTTTCGGAAAATACCGACATTCTTACGCTGGCCGACCGGCTGGATGATGAAGGCATCATCAATTACGGCTCGATCTTCAAGATGTATGTACGCATCAAGGGCGACAATCAGGGCGTGCTGGCGGGCACCTATTCGCTCAACCCCAGCATGGACTATGGACAGATCATCGACACGCTGGTCAATGCCTCAAGCAACGAAACCATGAACATCACCATCCCGGAGGGCTATTCGATCGCGCAGATCAAGCAGCTGCTGCTGGACGAGCACGTCTGCACCGAGGATGTGCTGGATGAAGAGCTGAGCACCTATCCGTTCAAGCACGACTTCCTGCAGAGCGAGCTGCCCGCGGAGGAAGGCTGGCTGGAGGGCTATCTGTTCCCGGACACCTATGAGATCTACAAGGGCAACGCAAATGTGGTGACCACGCTCAACACCATGCTCAACAACTTCGACGACAAGTACGACGAGGAGATCCAGGCAGGTGCAGAGGCGTTGGGCCGCTCGATGCACGACATCGTCACAATCGCCTCGCTGATCGAGCGTGAGGCGCAGGTCGACAGCGAGCGTGCGACCATTGCAGGCGTTATCTATAACCGTCTGAACAACGCCGGCGAGTTCCCGTATCTTCAGGTGGACGCTTCCGTCCTGTACGGCCTGGGCCGTACCAGCGGCACGCTGAGCGAAGAGGACCTTGCAACCGATACACCGTACAACCTTTATATGAAGGAGGGCCTGCCGCCCGGACCGATCTGCAACCCGGGCTATGCGTCGCTGCATGCTGCGGCGTATCCGGAACAGCACAATTACTTCTACTATGTCGCAATGCCGGACGGCACGCATCTGTTTGCCAACAGCTACGAGGAGCATCAGGCCAATATTGCGACCTCCAATCAGGCACAGGCGGCCGCGGCAGCTGCTGCGGCAAACGCGGAGGGCAGCGGTGAATAATCGTCCGGAACTGCTCGCCCCTGCGGGGGATTTGGAAAAAATGCGTTTCGCCATTGCCTATGGCGCGGACGCGGTATATCTGGCGGGACAGCGGTTCGGCATGCGGGCCGCTGCCGCCAATTTTGACGACGATGCGCTCCGGCAGGGCATCGCCTATGCCCATGCGCGCGGCGTCAAGTGCTATATCACGGTCAACATCATGCCGTCCTGCCGCGACCTGCCCGAGCTGCCGGCTTATCTGGAGCTGTTGCAGGATGCCGGCGCGGACGCGCTGATCGTGGCGGACGTGGGTGTGATCCGGCTGGCGCAGAAATATGCGCCAAAGGTGCCGCTGCACATCTCGACCCAGACCAGCATCTTAAACCACGAGGCTGCGAACTTCTGGGCAGATCTCGGCGCGGAGCGCGTCGTGCTCGCGCGCGAGCTGTCGCTCGAGGAGATCGCGGAGATCCGTGCGAAAACACCGAAAACGCTCGAGATCGAGGCCTTTGTGCACGGCGCGATGTGCATCTCGTATTCCGGGCGGTGCCTGATCTCGCAGTATATGACCGGGCGCGACGCCAACCGCGGCGCATGCGCGCAGCCCTGCCGCTGGAACTACACGCTGATGGAGGAGAAGCGGCCCGGCGAGTATTTCCCGGTCGAGGAGGACGCGCGCGGCACCTACCTGTACAACTCCAAGGACATGTGCATGATCGAGCACATCCCGGAGCTGGTGCAGGCGGGCGTGGATTCGTTCAAGATCGAGGGGCGCAACAAGACCGCGTATTATGCCGCCTGCGTCACAGGCGCGTACCGCGCGGCGATCGGCGCCTATCGGGCGGACCCGGCGCAGTATGTGATGCCGCAGTTCTGCCGCGACGAGGTGGACAAGGTCAGCCACCGCGAATATTACACCGGTTTTTACTTCGGCAGCGAGGAAAACGGCCAGCACTACGGCGACAGCCAGTACATCCGCGAGTTCGAGGTCGTCGGCATGCCGGTGTCCTGCGATGCGGACGGCCACGCGGTGTTCGCGCTCAAAAACCGCTTTTTCGATGGCGAGGAGCTGGAGCTGCTCCAGCCGGGCAAAGCGCCTTATGTGTTCCGTGCGCACGGCGCGGTGAACGACGACGGCGAGGCGCTCGAGCTGTTCAATGTGCCGCAGATGCGGGTGCATTTCACCTTCCCGTTCCCGGTGGATGCCTATTCGATATTGCGCAAGAAGAAGGAACGGCCTTCCTAAATTAAAACCGACTGAAAACTGTGCATTCTGCATAAGAATGCGCAGTTTTTTGTACACTGCACGCAGGTTAAAACGGAACCGATTTGTGAACCCCTCCGTCTAATGTGGTACAATGTACAAAAGCAGAGACTGCCTGAGCGGGGGAATACCCGGGCGGATCTGCCCATGTAATTCATGAAGGAGGGATACTTTATGAAACGGAAGATTGCACTATTGCTCGCAGCGGTGATGCTGGGGACGATGCCATGCGCGCTGGCGGCGGAAGAGCCGCCGGAAGGGGGGCAGGTCACCCCTTACCGGATAGAAGAGCAGGCGGAAATTACGGATGTACAGACCTCACTGCACGAAGGCGATATCACACTCGTGACGGCGATCACGGTCAAAACCGATACCTATGACGCGCTGACGCTGCGGCTGAAAGAAAGCACCTTCCTTGCTGATGCGGCAGACGGAAGCCTCCGTGCCATGACCGACGTGGCTTCGCCGGATCAGCTGCTGCAGGAGGGCGACACCATTCTGGTGACGTACGGAACCGCTCTTCAGCAGAGCGAACCGCCGCAGACCGATGCGGAACTGGTTGTCGTCCATCCGGGCGAGGGCACAACACCGCATCTGCTGGATGCCGAAGTGGTTTACCGCGATTTGACGGCGCGGTTTCTGGCGAACAATGGCAGCCTGCTCGTCAGCGTTGACCGCAAGACCTCGGTATACACGCTTTACGGAGACGAGGAAACCAATGCGCGGATCCGTATGGGGACGCGGCTGGTGGCATGGTACGATATTGTCCTGACCAGCTATCCCGGTCAGACCGCGCCGGAGAAGGTTGTGCTCCTGCCGGATCAGGACCGGAGCTTTACGATCATTACCGGCGGTGACATCGCGATCGCGGAGGGCCGCATCGAAAACGGTGTAGCGATGGTGCCGGTCCGCAAGGTTGCGGAGGAACTGGGCTACACGGTCACATGGAACAATGAGGACGAGAGCGTGCTTCTGAAGCTGGGCGATGCCGAGATGACCATCCAGCTCGGCGAAGACAAGTATTGCTTTGGCGACGCGCGGGAAGGCTTGTCGTTCGGCGCGGCGTCTTACGAAGTGGACGGCATCAGCTGGGTGCCGGCTGAGGTGTTTACACTGCTCGGCCACGAGCAGCAAGCGCTGACCGGAAGCGTCATGCACCTGCGCGGCGTAACGGCTGAATAAGCGCGGTGCAGGCAGAGAGAAACAGGAAAAGCGGAGCGCGTACAGCGCTCCGCTTTTTGTGGTATTCAGCATCATTCCGGTTTGCACCAGCCGAGCGAGCGCCCGACTGCCTTGTCCCAGCCCGCGCGCAGCGTGCGGCGGGTCGTCTCGTCCATGTCGGGGTGGTACAGCGTGTCGCAGCGCCACAGCTGCTTGAGCTCCTCGCGGTTCTTCCAAACGCCGGTGGCCAGCCCGGCGAGATAGCATGCACCGAGCGCGGTCGTCTCGCGGATGACCGGCCGGCGGATCACGCAGTTCGAAATATCCGCCTGAAACTGCATCAGAAAACTGTCCCGGCTCGCGCCGCCGTCCACCGAGAGGCTGGTGAGAGGTACACCGGTATCGCGTGCCATCGCGGCGAGCAGGTCATTGACCTGATAGGCAATCGACTCCTGCGCCGCGCGGATGATATGCTCGCGGCGGGTGCCGCGCGTCAGCCCAATCAGGCAGCCGCGGGCGTACATATCCCAATGCGGCGCACCCAGACCGGTGAACGCGGGCACAAGATACACGCCACCGGTATCCGGCACCTTGCGCGCATAGTATTCCGCGTCGCGGCTGTCCGAGAAAAAACGCAGCTCGTCGCGCAGCCACTGGATGACCGCGCCGCCGACAAACACACTGCCCTCGAGCGCATACTGCGTTTCCCCGCCAAGGCGAATGCCGATCGTGGTCAACAGACCGTTCCTGCTTTCGCAAGCCTGCGCGCCGGTGTTCATCAGCAGGAAGCAGCCGGTGCCATAGGTGTTTTTTGCGTCGCCCTCGGCAAAGCAGGTCTGGCCGAACAGCGCGGCCTGCTGGTCGCCCGCAATGCCTGCGATCGGCACATCCCCGCCCGGCAGGGCAACATGGCCGTAGATCTCGCTTGAGGAGCACACGCGCGGCAGCATGGCACGCGGGATGCCGAGCGCCTCCAGCAGTGTATCGTCCCAGTCCAGCTTGTGGATGTCGAAGATCATCGTGCGCGCGGCATTGGTCGCGTCCGTGATATGTACTTTGCCGCCGGTCAGCTTCCAGACCAGCCAGGAATCCACCGTGCCGAACAGGATCTCGCCGCGCGCGGCCTTTTCGCGTGCGCCCTCGACATGGTCAAGAATCCATTTGATCTTGGTGCCGGAAAAATACGCATCCGGGATCAGGCCAGTCGTCTGTTTGATGTGGTCGGTCAGCCCCTGCCGCACCAGATCGTCCACGATATCCGCCGTGCGGCGGCACTGCCAGACGATCGCGTTGTAGATCGGGCGTCCGGTCTTTTTGTCCCACAGGATCGTGGTCTCACGCTGGTTGGTGATGCCGATGCCCGCGACCTCGGCAGGGGAGACGTCCGCCGCGGCCAGCACCTCAAGCATGGCGGCATACTGGGTCGACCAGATGTCCATCGGGTCCTGCTCGACCCAGCCCTCATGCGGGTAATGCTGTGTCAGCTCGTGCTGGCGGATCGCCAAGATATTTTGTTCCCGGTCAAACAGGATCGCCCGCGAGCTGGTTGTGCCCTGATCCAATGCAAGGATATACTGCGCCATTTTTCGTCGCCTCTCTTTCGTGCCTTTATCATACCGTGACAGGGAATGGATTGTCAATATCGCTTCCATCACGCCTCCATCAGAGAAAATCCGTTGCAAGTAAGAGAATAATATGATATTATTACAGTTAAGTATGGAGTAGTATGCTCTGTGCGCAAAATCCGGAATCCATTATGTAAGGGATGTTACTTTATGAGCGAAAACCAGAAACAAACCATCTTCTCCGGCGTGCAGCCCTCCGGCAAGCTGACGCTGGGCAACTATCTTGGTGCGATCCGCAACTTCCCGCTGCTCCAGGAGGATTATAACTGCATTTACTGCGTGGTCGATATGCACGCGATCACGGTCCGCCAGGACCCTGCGGCGCTGCGCCGTGCGACGCTCGAGGTGCTGGCGCAGTATATTGCCTGCGGCCTTGATCCGGAAAAGAGCATCCTGTTCATCCAGAGCCATGTACCGGCGCACGCTGAGCTGGCTTGGGTGCTTAATTGCTTTACCATGTTCGGCGAGGCATCCCGCATGACGCAGTTCAAGGATAAATCTGCAAAGCACTCGGACAATGTCAACGTCGGCCTGTTTACCTATCCGGTGCTGATGGCGGCGGACATCCTGCTGTACCAGACCAATCTGGTGCCGGTCGGCGTGGACCAGAGCCAGCACATTGAGATCTGCCGCGATATCGCCAACCGCTTCAACGGCGTGTTCCCGGACACGTTCACCATCCCGGAGGGCCGCTATCCCAAGGCGGGCGAGGGCGCAAAGATCATGAGCCTGTCCGATCCAGAAAAGAAGATGAGCAAGTCGGATGAGAATCCGAACGGCTACATTCTGCTGATGGATCAGCCGGAGGACATCATGCGCAAATTCAAGCGCGCGGTGACTGATTCGGATTCCCGCATCATCATGGACCCGGTGAACAAGCCGGGCGTATCCAACCTGATCCAGATCTACTCGGTTGCGACCGGCAAGCCGGTTGCCGAGGTCGAGGCGGAGTTCGAGGGCAAGGGCTACGGCGAGTTCAAGCCCGCGGTCGGCGAAGCGGTCGTCGAGCTGCTGCGCCCGATCCGCGAAAAGACCGAGGATCTGC
>USLE01000062.1 GCA_900555465.1 uncultured Butyricicoccus sp. | reverse complement strand
CGGGCACGCGGTTTGAGGGCCTGCGGCTGCGCGGCGTGCTGTTCGAGGGCTGCCGCCTGACCAGCTGCCAGTGGGAGCACGCAGATTTGAGCGACGTCGTGTTCCGGCAGTGCGAGCTGTCGAACAGCGGCTGGCGCGACGGGTTCTTTGAACGTGCGGCGTTCGAGGACTGCAAGGCGGTCGGCGCGGGCTTTGGCGAGACCGGCTGGCGGGAGGCGTCGTTCGACGGCTGTGCGCTGTCCTATGCGGTGTTTGACCGCGCGCGGCTGCGCGGGGTTACGTTCTCCGCGTGCGACCTCGGCAATGCCTCCCTGAATGAGTGCACATGGAAGGCGCTGCGGCTGGATAAAACCGTGCTGCGTTCAGCGAGCCTTCTGCACACGCCGCTCGCAGGGCTGGACCTGACCGGCTGCGAGCTGGACGGGATCGCCGTGTCGGACACCAATGCCGAGCTGCGCGGCGCGGTCGTGACGATGGAACAGGCCGCGATGCTGGCAAAGAGGCTGGGGCTTGTGATCAAAGCATAAGAAAAGCGTTCCGCGAAATCTTTCGCGGAACGCTTTTTCGTTACAGGAATTCCTTGAGCGCAGCGATCAGCTTGTCCATCTGCTCGTCCGTGCCGACCGTGATGCGCAGATATTTTTCAATGCGCGGCAGCTTAAAATAGCGGATAAAGATGTTTTTCTGCCGCAAATGCTCAAAAATGACCGGCGCTTCCTTTTTCGGGTGCGTGACGAACAGGAAGTTGGTCAGCGAGGGCAGTACGGTGAAGCCGAGATCCCGCAGCGCCTCCGCCGCGCGCTCGCGCGTCGCAATGACCTTGTCGCAGCTCTGCCGGAAATAGTCCTCATCCCGCACGGATGCCTCGCCCGCGGCGAGCGCAAGCGCGTCCATCGTGTAGGAGTTGTAGGAGTTCTTGACCGCCTCGAGCGTGGCGATCAGCGTTTCCGAGCCGAGCGCATAGCCGATGCGCATGCCCGCCAGCGAGCGCGATTTGCTCATGGTCTGCACGACGAGCAGGTTTTCGTACTTGTCCAGCAGCGGGACCGCGCTCTGCGCGCCGAAGTCCACATACGCCTCGTCAATAATGACCACGCAGTCTGCGTTGTGCTGCAGCAGGTCTTCTAGCGCATCGAGCGACAGGCCGCGCCCGGTTGGCGCGTTCGGGTTGGGCAGCACCACGCCGCCGTTCGGCCTGTCGTAGTCGCGGATGTTCACGCAGAAGTCTTCGTCCAGCGGCATGGTCTCATACGGGATGCGGAACAGGTCGCACCAGACCGGATAGAACGAATAGGTGATATCCGGGTACAGGATGGGCCCCTCCGAGCAGAAGAACGACTGGAACGCGAGCGCGAGCACGTCGTCCGACCCGTTGCCGAGGAACACCTGGGACGGCTTCAAGCCGAAGCGCTCGGCGAGCGCGGCTTTGAGGCGCTTGCCGCTCGCATCCGGGTAGAGCGCGAGCGAGGACGCATCAAAGGTGCGCAGCGCCTTTTGTACGCCCGGCGCGGGCGGGTAGGGGTTCTCGTTGGCGTTTAATTTGATGATATCCGCGGTCTGCGGCTGCTCGCCCGGCACATAGGGGTCGATCCTGCGGAGCTTATCAAGAAAGGGCTTGTCCATTACGGCACTCTCCTTTTGCAGTTTGTTGACTGCGGATAGTTTATCACAGTAAAGTGAGAAAGTCAAGCCCTGTTTGTGTCTGGACGCACACTGTGATATAATAGTTGCACCTTACATGACCGGAGGCACGCGGTATGGTTCGTACGGTGGTTACAAAAAGACGCATATCGCTGTGCTGCTGTACATCAAGCGCTAGTAGCAGGTCAACAGGCGCGACGTAATCGCAAATCAGGTTTTCCGAGCGAAGCTGGTAAAACCTGTTTGCGGTCGCGTGCAGCAGAGAACGATCGGGCGGGGGTGATTCGCAAGAGGGGGCAAGGCCCCCTCTTGTGCGCCGCCGCGCGCAGCGGCAACTCGTAGCTTGGAAACGGCAACATTTTGCAGATGGAAAGGATAATGGCGATGTATCAACCCTTAGCGGACAAGATCCGCCCTAAAACGCTGGACGATGTGGTCGGCCAGCAGCACCTGCTGGGCAAAAACGGCCTGCTGCGCCGCGTGATCGAGAGCGGCAACATCCCGAACCTGATTTTTTACGGCCCGTCCGGCGTGGGCAAGACCACGGTCGCGTCCATCATCGCAAAGCAGACCGACCGCAAGCTGTATCACCTCAACGCCACCACCGCGGGTATCGCGGATATCAAGGCGATCATCGATGAGCTGGACACCTTCCTTGCGCCGAACGGCGCGCTCGTGTATCTGGACGAGATCCAGTATTTCAACAAAAAGCAGCAGCAGAGTCTTTTAGAGTTTATCGAGACCGGCAAGATGACCCTGATCGCGTCCACGACCGAGAACCCCTATTTTTATATCTACAACGCGATCCTGAGCCGCTGCACGGTGTTTGAGTTCAAGCCCATCGAGGCGCGGGACATGCAGTGGGCGGTCGAGCGGGCGTTCACCCTCGCCATCGGGGACAGGGAGATCCCGGTCGAGGACGGCGTGGCGGCGCACATCGCGCAGGCGGTGGGCGGCGACGTGCGCAAGGCACTCGGCGCGGTCGAACTGCTCGTGCTCGGCGCAGGAGAGCAGGGCGTGACGCTCGCGGACGCACAGCAGGCTGCGCAGCGCTCCAACATGCGCTACGACCGCGACGGCGACAGCCACTATGATATCTTATCCGCGTTCCAGAAGTCCATCCGCGGCTCGGACCCGGACGCGGCGCTGCACTATCTCGCGCGCCTGCTCGAGGCGGGGGACATGATCTCCGCCGCGCGGCGCATGCTGGTGATCGCGGCGGAGGATGTGGGGCTGGCCTATCCGCAGTGCATGCCGATCGTCAAGGCGTGCGTGGACAGCGCGTTCCAGCTCGGCCTGCCCGAGGCGAGCATCCCGCTCGGCGAGGCGGTCATCCTGATGGCGACCGCGCCCAAGTCCAACAGCGCGGCTGTGGCCATCGGCGCGGCGCAGGCGGACGTGCGCGCGGGCAAAACGGGCGATATCCCGGCGCATATCAAGGATGCGCATTACAGCGGCGCGGCCAGGCTGGGCCGCGGGCTGAGCTATCAGTACCCGCACGACTTCCCGAACCACTGGACGCCGCAGCAGTACCTGCCGGATGAACTGCGCGGCGCGCATTACTACGATTACGGCCCGAACAAGACCGAGCAGGCCGCAAAAGCCTACTGGGACAGGATCAAGAGCCAAAAGTAAAGGGGCGTAGTTATTCAAATACCGTCGCGATATACTTCCGGTCGCAGCACGCGGGCGTATACACCCATTCGTCGATGTGCCCCTCGGTGATGAAATACTGCGGCAGGGGCGGCGCCTCGCTGGGGGCGAGCACGTCGATGACCGTCAGCTTGATCTTCATGCGCTGCGGCAGGATGGATTTGATGTACACAGATACCACCGTCCCCGCGGCGAGGTCGCCGCGGGGCTCGGCCAGACCGGACAGGTTGGGCGCGAGCTCGATAAACACACCATACGGTTCGACCGACCGCACCACGCCGCGCACGGTCTCCCCCGGGGAGAACAGCGCGGCGTTCTGTTCCCATGTGCCGAGCAGCTCGCGGTGGGTGAGCGAAATGCGGCGCGCCACCGGGTCGACCGACCGCACGGCCGCATAGATGGACTGGCCGACCGAGAGCCGGTCGCTCGGGTGGAAGATGCGCGAGACCGACAGGTTTTCAATGCCGATGAGCGACGCCACGCCGCAGCCGATGTCCACGAACGCGCCGAACGGCTCGAGGTGGGTGACTGCGGCGGGGATGACGTCGCCCGGAGTCAGGGTATCGAGGAAAAAGTCCTGCGCGCGCTGCTGGACGATCGTGCGCGACAGCCAGACCGCAGGAGGGTCGGCAGTTTCGTCCACCTCAGTCACGGCAAAGCAGGTCGGCTTGCCCACGCGGGACAGGATGGCGATCTCGCGCGTGTCGCCCTCGGCAACGCCCAGGGCGCAGCACGAGCGCGGCATGACGCCCTGCGCAAAGCCGAAGTCGAACAGCAGGTCGTGCGCCGCCGTGCACCGCTGCGCGACCGCTTCGAGGATCATACCTTCGTCCTGCGCACGGCGCAGCCCGTCGGGGGAGGAGAGCGCCTGCCGCACCTCGGGCAGTGCGGTGTAACTGCCCTCGGGCAGATAGCATTCGCTTGTTTTCATAATATAGCAGAGCCTCCTTTGGGGTCTGCCTTACTATATGAAAAATCCGGTGGGAATAGCACCGCGGATGTGATATAATTACCATAGCAAACAATATAACGTATTATGAGGGGTGAACCGGGAATGGACGTACAGGTCGGCGACATCCTGACCATGAAAAAGCCGCATCCCTGCGGCTCCAAGCAGTGGAAGGTGCTGCGCACGGGCATGGATTTCAAGCTCAAATGCGAAGGCTGCGGGCACGAGGTCATGCTGCCGCGCAGCAAGGCGGAAAAAAACATCCGGACCATCGAACGGGAGGGAAAAACGGTATGCTGATCGACGGCAAACAGATGCACATTCAAATTAAAAAAGGCGATATCGGGCGCTATGTCATCCTGCCGGGCGACCCGGGGCGCTGCGAAAAAATCGCGCGCTACTTTGACGAGCCGAAGCAGATCGCGCAGAACCGCGAGTATACCTTGTGGACAGGCAAGCTCGACGGCGTGCCCGTCGCGGTGTGCTCGACCGGCATCGGCGGCCCGTCCGCTGCGATCGCGCTCGAGGAGCTGGTCGAGTGCGGCGCGGATACGTTTATCCGCGTGGGCACCTCGGGCGGCATTGTGGATGAGGTCTGCGGCGGCGATATCGTGATCGCGACCGCCGCCATCCGACAGGAGGGTACGAGCCGCGAATACCTGCCCATCGAGTTCCCGGCTGCGGCGGACTTTTCCGTCGTTTCCGCGCTGCGGGACGCGGCGGTAAAGCTCGGCCTTACCCACCACATCGGCGTCATCCAGTCCAAGGACAGCTTTTACGGCGAGATCCGCCCGGCGCAGCAGCCCATCGCGGATGAGCTGCTCGCCAAGTGGAAGGCGTGGAAGGCTGCGGGCGCGCTCACGAGCGAGATGGAGACCGCGGCGCTGTTTATCGTCTCGCAGGTGCTGCATGTGCGCTGCGGCGCGGTGCTCAACGTGCTGTGGAACGCGGACAACGATGACGCGCCCGCCATCCCGCCGGATGCGGCCGAGCGCGGCGTGAAAACCGCGGTCGAGGCGCTGCGCATCCTGATCCGGGAGGACGGCGCAAAGGCATGAAGGAAGAAAAACAGAAAAAACGCGAGGCCGATCTGGGCAACGACCCGGTCGGCCCGCTGCTCGTCCGCCTCGCGCTGCCGACGATCTGCGCGCAGGTGGTCAATCTGCTGTACAACATCGTCGACCGCATCTATATCGGGCAGATCCCGGGCGAGGGTGCACTTGCGCTGACCGGCATGGGCGTCACCTTCCCGGTGATCACGCTGATCTCGGCGTTTGCGTCGCTCATCGGCATGGGCGGCGCGCCGCGCGCCTCCATCGCAATGGGCGCGGGCGAGCATGAAAAGGCCGAGCGCACGCTCGGCACCTGTACCGCCGCCCTGTGGGGCCTTGCAGTCGTGCTGACCGTGGTGTTCCTGCTGTTTCAGGAGCCGCTGCTCGTGCTGTTCGGCGCGTCGCAGGATACCCTGCCCTATGCGATGCAGTATCTGAACATCTATGTGCTGGGTACGATTTTCGTTATGACTGCGCTCGGCCTCAATGGGTTTATCACCGCGCAGGGCAAAGCCAGCGTGGCGATGAAGACCGTGCTGATCGGCGCGGTGCTCAATGTTGTGCTTGACCCGGTGTTCATCTTTGTATTCGGCATGGGTGTGCGCGGCGCGGCGATCGCGACCGTCATTTCGCAGGCGGTCTCTGCGGCATGGGTGGTCAAATTCCTGACAGGGGAGAAGAGCACCCTGCGGCTGCGCAAACCGTTTTTCCGCATCGACCGCAAGCTGCTGCTGCCGGCGGTCGCGCTGGGCGCGTCGCCCTTTGTCATGCAGTCGACCGAGAGCCTGCTGACCGTGACGTTCAACGTCTCCCTGCAGCAGTACGGCGGCGACCTTGCGGTCGGCGCGATGACCATTCTGACCTCGGTCGCGCAGATGGTGCAGATGCCGCTGCTGGGGCTGGCGCAGGGCGCGCAGCCCATCCTGAGCTTCAACTACGGCGCGGGGCGGCCCGACCGCATGAAGCAGGCGGTCAAGTACAACCTGCTCATTGCCTGCGTGTTCGCGTTTGGCGTATGGGGGCTGGTGCAGTTCGCGCCGCATATGGTGGCCCAGCTGTTCAACCGCAATGCAGAACTGGTGGATATGACCGCGTGGGCGCTGCGCATCTATTTTGCGGTCGGCTTTACGATGGCGTTCCAGAATACCTTCCAGCAGTGCTTTGTCGCGCTGGGCGAGGCCAAGATCTCGCTGTTTCTTGCGCTCGAGCGCAAGATCATCCTGCTCATCCCGCTCATCCTCATCCTGCCGCGCTTTTTTGAGGACAAGCTGTTCGCGGTGTTCTTCGCCGAGCCGGTGGCGGACTTCCTCGCCGCCGCGACGACCACTATCCTGTTCCTGATCCGCTTCCGGCAGATCATCCGGGATATGGAGACAAGACAAAAGGCATAACAGCAAAAAGCACCGGAAACTCGGTTTCCGGTGCTTTTATTCTGCAACAGGCGTTCCCGGCGGTACGCGCGGAACGGATTTTTACGGCTCCAGACGGTTCATGTCGCGCGGGAACATGGATGCGTCGCGCACATTGTTCAGCTTCAGCAGCTGCATGGTCAGGCGTTCCAGACCGATGCCCAGACCGCCGTGCGGCGGCATGCCGTACTTGTGCAGCATGGTGAAGGACTCGAACAGCTCGGCGTTCATCTTGCGCGCGGCGAGCTTGTCCATCTGCTCCTGATAGTCGTGGATACGC
>USLE01000061.1 GCA_900555465.1 uncultured Butyricicoccus sp. | reverse complement strand
GCCTCATGCGCCGCGGCGCGCGCGGACATGCGTCCCGGCGCATCGATCGCGTGCAGGAAGTCATACAGCGCGCGCACGCAGTCGGATGCGGGGTTCTCGCCTTTCAGCGCTTCGCGCAGGGCGGAAAACGGCGCGATCGCCCGCGCGCGCAGCTCGTTGAGCGCGGTAAGCTGCGCGCGGGAGCGGTCGTCAAACGGCAGGCCGTAGCCGTCCGGATGCTCGGTCCAGTCGCGCTCCCACGCGCCGCCGCGGATGTTCCAGGTGAGCACATAGTTTTCCAGCTTGTCCACCTCGTCGCGCGTCAGATTGGTCAGACCGGTCTTGAGGCAGCCGAACAGGTCTTCGTATTTGAAATAGGACTGCGCCGCCTCGAGCGCGCCCGTGACCAGCGCCATCGGCGGACGGGAGAGCAGGTCAGGCTTTTCCGCGAGGAACACCGGCACATCGTACCGCGCCATCGCCATCGCAAGCGCGGCGCTGTACGGCTCGATATCGCGCGCGCAGACCACAAAATCACGGTAGCGCGCACCCTCGTCGCGCACCTTGCGGCGGATGTACGCCGCCGCGTGTTCGCACTCGTCAAAAGGCGATGCCGCCGCATACAGGCGCACGCCGTGCGCGTCCTCGTGCACGGTGCGCACGGGCAGCAGGCTTTCCCGCTCGAGCGTCGCCAGCCCCGCGGGCCGCGCGGCCTTGCTCGCGCCGAGGTCGATCTGCTCGGCGGTCCTGTTGTGGCGCTTTGCCATGCGGGTCAGTGTCTTGACCGTCTTGCAGCCGGTGACGAAGATTTCGGGGTATGCCATATCGCAGGTAACAGCCGCCGCGAGCGGCACGCCCGCGGCCAGCATCGCGTCCACGACCGCGAGCTCCTGCGGCGTAAAACCGAGGAAGCCGTCCAGATAGACCGCCGCGCCGTCCAGCACATGGCTGTCCGCCAACCGGTCGCGCAGATGGGTCAGACGATCGCGTGGGTCGGGCAGGGATTCGTCGCACAGACGCTCGTAGGCGGTCAGCAGCTGCGCCAAGTCGCCCAGCTTGCCCGCAAGCGCCGCGTCCTCACATTCCTCGGCGGCGGCAAACAGCGCTTCCGGCGCGACCGCGCAGGTCTTGCACTCGTCCACCAGCCGCAGCGCTTCGCGGAGCAGCTCCGGCTTGTCCGCAAGGCCGTTCCAGACCGAAAGGCCGCCCTGCACGCGGCGCGCGGCCTCCTGTAAGGTCAAAAGCTGCCCTGCCGGGGTGAGCATCTGCTGCGCCAGCCCGCCCACCTCGGAGAACACGCGGTCGGCCAGGCGAGAAAACGTCAGCACCTCCGCAGTGCGCGCGCCGTGGTTGCCGGTTGCAGCGGCAAGGCGGCGCTCCATCTGGTGTGAGTTGAGCTCAGGCACGAGCAGGATCTGCCGCCCCTCGCCCCGCGCGCACAAATCGGCGATCTCCTGTAAGATTGCGGTTGTTTTGCCGCTGCCCGCGCGGCCGGTCCAGATTCGCATGATGCTCTCCCCTCTCGTTGGCTTTTATCATACCATGCCCGGGACAAGTGCGCAAGCGCAGGGCCCTCCGGCGCTTTTTGCCATCCCCGTAAATTCATGGTTGACTTTTCCCCATAAATCGACTATACTATTTGAGCGTGCTGCAAACGCCTCTGTAGCTCAGTCGGTAGAGCAGGGGACTGAAAATCCCCGTGTCGGTGGTTCGATTCCGCCCGGAGGCACCAAAAAAGAAGGCCATCATCTGATGGCCTTCTTTTTTTGGTTATCTACGGTTGGAATCGAAAGGCGCGTCCAAGAAAACATGCCGGTGGCATGTTTTCCGCGCCGTGGCTTTGCCGCAGCAAAGCGATTCCGCCCGGAGGCCTTTCCGCCATCATCTGATGGCCTTCTTTTTTGGTTATCTACGGTTGGAATCGAGGCCGTAGCCCTCTAACCGCTTTCTGCCGCCGTGCGGCAATTCAATGAGAGCAGGCGCGTCCAAGAAAACATGCCGGTGGCATGTTTTCCGCGCCGTGGCTTGCCCGTAGGCCGACAACCGCTAAATTATTGAATGGTTGTTCCGCAGCAAAGCGATTCCGCCCGGCTCTTCCCCTCATCAGGGAAAATCCCGGCGGGAAATCATCCCATCTGCACAGCACTTGCCCGCCCCGCAGATCCGTGCTATACTTTGTCCATCACACGATTTGCGAGGTAATCCCATGCTGCATGAATTTTCCCGCGCAGAGCTGCTGCTCGGCGCAGAGGCCATAGAAAAGCTCGCCGCCTCCCATATTGCGGTGTTCGGCGTAGGCGGGGTGGGCTCGTTTGCCTGCGAGGCGCTCGCCCGCGCAGGCGTCGGCGAGCTGACGCTGATTGACAACGACGAGGTCGCGCTCACCAACCGCAACCGCCAGCTGATCGCGCTCGCCTCCACCACCGGACAGCCCAAGGTCGAGGTCATGCGCAGCCGCATTGCGGACATCAACCCGCGCTGCACCGTGCACGCGCGGCAGGAATTTTATACCCCGGACTCCGCGCTCGATCTGTCGCAGTTTGACTATGTGATCGACGCGATCGACACCGTGACCGCCAAGCTGCACCTGATCACCGAGTGCGACCGGCTGGGCGTGCCGCTCATCTGCTCGATGGGCACGGGCAACAAGCTCGATCCCACGCGCTTCGAGGTTGCGGACATCTACAAGACCTCGGTGTGCCCGCTCGCGCGCGTCATCCGGCTGGAGTGCAAAAAGCGCCGCATCCGGCGCCTTAAGGTCGTCTACTCCAAGGAGGAGCCGCGCACGCCCCTGCCCTCGGACGAGCAGAAGGGAACCGCGGGCCGCGCCGTCCCGGGCAGCGTTTCGTTCGTGCCGCCGGTGGCAGGCATGATCCTCGCCGGGGAGTGCATCAAAGACCTGACCGGCGTGCGGTAAAAACAGGAGCAGGGACAGCGAAACGCTGCCCCTGCCTTTTTATTGCCGCGTGATATCCATATAGGTGTGGTAGAACGTATTTGTGTCGCCGTCTCTCACAGCCTCATACTTGATTTCGCGGCCCTGCTCGTCGTGCCACCAGCGGTTAACCTGTCCATTTTCCAATGTGCAGATTTCCAGCCGATCAGCATCGTCATATTCCCAAATCCAACTTGTTTCAAGCGTCCGGCGCTCTTCCCCCCAATATGTGCTGCGGTCAAACGTCACGTTTCCACGCGCATCGCGCACTTCATTGCTTTCCCAAAATGGATTCCCTGCGCCGTCTGTGCTGATACCGTGTACATGGTTATCGCTATATGTGTAGGCAGTTTGCTCAAACAGTACACCCTGCGGATCATAAGACTGCACAAGGCTGGGTTCCTGATTATTCCCTTCATACTGCATCAGCTCGACATTGCCCCATGTCTGCTCAATCCGGACGGTCCGCCCCTGTGCGTCAGTTATGATGCGCTGCACGCCGTAATTGTCCCAGCCTTTGAAATAGTCCGTTTGGGTATTGCTCTCATACACCGTATCCGAATAGAGCGGCAGCAGGTCACGTTCGTGCAGGGTTACGCCGCGTATCTCGCGCCCCTGCGCGTCCATGCAGCTGATCGAGACGCTATACCGCTCCTGCTGTCCGTCAAACCATTCGGCGCTGTAGATGCACTGCTCATAGCGCGCCGCCGGGACGATATACGGCAGCAGACGCCAGTTGTCTGCGTTCGGCCGTACATAATACAGCCCGCGCAGGAACAGCGCGCCAAACGTTATGCCGTACAGCGCAAATGCGACAAGCGCAAGCCGTGCAATGCGTCCGCATACATCCTTTTTCATGCCTCTCCCCCCTTTTTCCTATCATAACATAAAAATCCCCGCGGAGATATATCCGCGGGGATTTTGTTATGCTTTTGTAGCTTACGCTGCGGTTCTGCTTACGCCTCCGGCGCGTACAGATCCTGCAGGCGCTTGAGGTGCGCGTAGCGCTTGGTGGACTCGACCTCGGAGCGCTCGAACAGGTTCTCCGCACGATCCGGGAACGAACGGGTCAGCGCAGAGAAGCGCGCCTCGTTCATCATGAACTTGCGGTAATCCTCGGTCTTGGGCTCCTTGGACTCCAGAATGAACGGATTCTTGCCTTCCTCAGCCAGCTGCGGGTTGAAGCGGAACAGGTTCCAGTAGCCGCAGTCGACAGCCTTCTTCATCTCGGCCTGGCAGTTGGTCATGCCGCCCTTGATGGAGTGCATCTCGCAGGGCGCGTAGCCGATGATGAGGGACGGGCCCGGGTAAGCTTCCGCTTCCGCGATCGCCTTGAGGGTCTGGTTCATGTTCGCGCCCATCGCGATCTGGGCAACGTATACATAGCCGTAGCTCATTGCGATCTCAGCAAGGCTCTTCTTCTTGGTGGTCTTGCCGGAAGCTGCGAACTGCGCAACCGCACCGATGTTGGTCGCCTTGGAAGCCTGACCGCCGGTGTTGGAGTAAACCTCGGTATCGAATACCATGACGTTTACATCCTGACCGGAAGCGAGGACATGATCCAGGCCGCCGAAGCCGATATCGTAAGCCCAGCCGTCGCCGCCGAAGATCCAGACGGACTTCTTAGCCAGGTATTCCTTGTGCTGGAGTACTTCCTTGCAGGCGTCGCAGCCGGCAGCCGCGCCCTTCTCGAGCTGGGCAACCAGAGCCTTGGCCGGCTCCGCGTTGGCAGCGCCGTTGTCCTTGGTCTCCATAAACTTCGCGATCGCTTCCTTGGCCTCAGCCGGGGTAGCGTCCGCCGCAGCCATCTCTTCGAGCTTGGCGATCAGGCGCTCACGGATTGCCTGCTGGCCATAGTACATGCCGAGGCCGTGCTCCGCATTGTCCTCGAACAGGCTGTTCGCCCAAGCCGGGCCGTGGCCGTCCTTGTCAACGGTGTACGGGCTGGTAGCAGCCGGGCCGCCCCAGATGGACGAGCAGCCAGTTGCGTTGGAGATATACATACGGTCGCCGCAGACCTGGGTGATCAGGCGGGCGTAAGAAGTCTCGGCGCAGCCTGCGCAGGAGCCGGAGAACTCAAGCAGCGGCTTCTTGAACTGGCTGTCCTTGACAGAGTTGACAGAGATCATGTCCGCCTTCTCGGAAACCTTGGCTACGCAGTAGTCGAAGGTATCCTGCTGGGCAGCTTCCTGCTCCTGCGGAACCATCGTCAGGGACTTGGTCGGGCATACGCCTACGCAGACGCCGCAGCCCATGCAGTCGAGCGGGGAAACGGCCATCGTGTACTTGTAAACGCCCTTGCCCTTGCCAGCCTTGATGTCGACGATCTTCGCAGACGCCGGAGCGGCAGCAGCCTCTTCCTCGGTCAGCGCGAACGGACGGATGGTAGCGTGCGGGCAGACGTAAGCACACTGGTTGCACTGTACGCAGGTATCCTGATTCCAGGCCGGAACGGTAACAGCTACGCCGCGCTTCTCGTAAGCGGCAGCGCCGTGCTCGAAGGAGCCGTCAACATGCTCGCCCGCGAAAGCGGATACCGGCAGGGAGTCGCCGTCCATGCGGCCGATCGGCTCCATAACTTCCTTGACCATCTTGATAACTTCCGGACGGCCCTGCAGGTCGCGGTTGTCCGCCGCATCGGCAGCGTCTGCCCAGGAAGCCGGAACCTCAACCTTGTGGAACGCGGTCGCGCCGACGTCGATCGCCTTGTGGTTCATATCGACGATATCCTGACCCTTCTTCAGGTAGGACTTGGTCGCAGCATCCTTCATGTAGCCGATCGCTTCTTCCTGCGGCATTACCTTTGCCAGCGTGAAGAACGCGGACTGGAGGATGGTGTTGGTGCGCTTGCCCATGCCGATCTCGATCGCCTTGTCGATCGCGTTGATCGTGTAGAGCTGGATGTTGTTCTTCGCGATATAGCGCTTTGCCTCAGCCGGCATGTGGTGATCGAGCTCTTCGTCGGACCACTGGCAGTTGATCATGAAGATACCGCCCGGCTTGACGTCGCGCACCATCGGGAAGCCCTTGATGATGTAGGACGGGTTGTGGCAGGCAACGAAGTCCGCCTTGTTGATATAATAAGGAGACTTGATCGGCTTGTCGCCAAAGCGCAGGTGCGAAATGGTTACGCCGCCGGTCTTCTTGGAGTCGTACTGGAAGTACGCCTGAACATACTTGTCGGTGTGGTCGCCGATGATCTTGATGGAGTTCTTGTTCGCGCCGACCGTGCCGTCGCCGCCGAGGCCCCAGAACTTGCACTCGATGGTGCCTTCCGCCGCAGTGTTCGGCGAGGGCTTCTCCTCGAGGGACAGGTAGGTGACGTCGTCGGTGATGCCGATGGTGAACTGGCGCTTGGGCTCGTCGTGGGTCAGCTCCTCGTATACTGCAAAGACAGAGGACGGGGGCGTATCCTTGGAACCCAGGCCGTAACGGCCGCCGATAACGGTCTTGTCGGTGATGCCAGCGTTCGCCAGCGCGGTAACAACGTCGAGGTAAAGCGGCTCGCCCTGTGCACCCGGCTCCTTGGTGCGGTCCAGAACCGCGATCTTCTTGGCAGTCTCCGGGATCGCAGCGATCAGCTTGTCCGCACGCCACGGACGGTACAGGCGGACCTTGATCAGGCCGACCTTCTCGCCGTGCGCGTTGAGGTAATCGATAACTTCCTCCGCTACGTCGCAGATCGAGCCCATCGCGATGATCACGCGGTCAGCGTCCGGCGCGCCGTAGTAGTTGAACAGCTGGTAGTTGGTGCCGAGCTTGGCGTTGACCTTGCCCATGTACTCCTCAACGATTTCCGGAACCGCTTCGTAGTACTTGTTGCACGCCTCGCGGTGCTGGAAGAATACGTCGCCGTTCTCGTGAGAGCCGCGCATCATGGCGTGCTCCGGGTTGAGGGCGCGCTTGCGGAACGCTTCGACAGCGTCCATGTCGCACATTTCCTTCAGGTCCTCGTAGTCCCAAACCTCGATCTTCTGGATCTCGTGGGAGGTACGGAAGCCGTCGAAGAAGTTGATAAACGGAACGCGGGACTTGATGGTCGCCAGATGCGCAACCGCACCCAGGTCCATAACTTCCTGCGGGTTGGTCTCAGCCAGCATGGCGAAACCGGTCTGGCGGCAGGCCATAACGTCGGAATGGTCGCCGA
>USLE01000060.1 GCA_900555465.1 uncultured Butyricicoccus sp. | reverse complement strand
GGGCGTCGTCGAGCAGCTCGTTCAGCACGGCTGCCAGATCGATTTCACCCCAGTCCTGACCGGGGTCGGTATAGCGGTCGATTTTCAGCACATCGAGAATGGTGTTTACCGCCCAGGTATACTCGCTGTCCTCGATCAGTCCGGTGCGCAGCGCATACGTCGCCAGCTTGGAGACTGCATTGTCAATCACTTCAATCACCTCATTGTTTGTTATCAGGCCTGATAGCCGTTGGGATGGCTCCTGTGCCAGGCCCAGGCGGAGGAGACGATGGTCTCAAGGTCGGCATACTGGGGCTTCCAGCCCAGTACCGACTTGGCCTTTTCCGAGGAGGCCACCAGCTGGGCGGGGTCGCCTGCGCGGCGGTCGCAGAGCACGGCAGGGATGGGGTGGCCGGTGACCTTGCGGGCCACGTCGATGACCTCTTTGACCGAGAAGCCCACGCCGTTGCCCAGATTGAACACGTTGTTCTCGCCGCCGCTGATCAGGTAGTCCAGCGCAAGGATATGTGCCTGCGCCAGATCGGTGACATGGATATAGTCGCGGATGCAGGTGCCGTCCGCGGTGGGATAATCGCCGCCGAAGATGGAGATCTGCTCGCGCTTGCCATTCGGCACCTGCAGGATCAGCGGGATCAGATGGGTCTCCGGGTCGTGCGCTTCGCCGATCGCGCCCGAGGGATGCGCGCCGCAGGCGTTGAAGTAGCGCAGCGCAACATAGTGCAGCCCGTGCGCCCCGCTGGTCCAGCGCATCATATGCTCCATTGCCAGCTTGGTTTCCCCGTAGCAGTTGGTGGGCGATGTTTTGTCGTCCTCGAGGATGGGCACGCGCTCGGGTTCGCCGTAGGTGGCGGCGGTGGAGGAGAACACGATCTTATCCACGCCGTGTGCCACCATCGCCTGCAGGAGCACCATCGTGCCATGCAGGTTGTTGTCATAGTATTTCAGCGGATCGGACATGGACTCGCCCACCTGCGAGGAGGCGGCGAAATGGATGACGCCGTCGATCTGCTCGGCCTGAAACAGGACGTCCAGCGCTTTCCGGTCACGGATGTCCAGCTGGTAAAAACGCGCCTTGGGGTGGACTGCCGCGCGGAAGCCGGTGAGCAGGTTGTCGGCAACCACCACATCCCGCCCGGCGTCAATCAGTTCATATACCGTGTGCGAGCCGATATAACCCGCACCGCCCAATACTAAAATAGCCATAGCTGTCGCTTCCTTTCTTTAACCGATAATTTTGATGCCGCCCTGCGGACGGATGTGCAGGATATGGCACTTGCCGGGGCCGAGCAGGGCTTCCATGCCGGTCTTGAACGAGACGAGCTTATCATTCGGCACAAAGGCCTGAATGGTGCCTGCAAAGCCGCCGCCGTGGACGCGGATCGCGCCGGTGCCCTCGAGCAGCTCACGTCCGACTGCCAGGCACACGGGGATGGCCTGCTGCCGCGGGTCGGAGATCGACCAGGTGTTCTGCAGGTGCAGCGCAGAGGACAGCCCGGAGGCATTGACCAGCGCAAGGAAGCGGGGGAAATCCCCTGCGGCGAGCGCCTCGGCTTCTTCCACCGCGCGGCGGTCATCCTCGTAGTAGTGCAGGGCGCGGAGCACCGCACGGTCGCCGCAGGATGCGCGCAGGGCAGGCAGCGCCGCGTGGAAATCTGCCTCCGGCACATCGCGGAGGAATTTCTGACCGAAATACGCGGCCACAGCCCCCATTTCCCGGGTGATGTCGGCGTAGTCGTCGGTCAGGTCACCGTGGCTCGAGGCGGTGTCCACAATGCAGAGCGCATGGCCCGAAGCGGAGAAGTCATAGTCCGCGCGGCGGACCACCGGGGAGGCCGGGTCGTGGAAGTCGATGGCGACCGCGCCGCCTACCGCCGAGCCCATCTGGTCCATCAGGCCGCAGGGCTTGCCGAAGTAGACGTTTTCCGCGTACTGGCCGATCTTGGCGATCTCGACCGGGTCGAGCGCGCCGCCGCAGCAGAGATGGTTGAGGATGTTGCCGATCAGCACCTCGTAAGCGGCCGAGGAGGACAGACCGGAGCCGGACAGCACGTTCGAGGTCACATAGGCATCAAAGCCGCACAGCGTATGCCCCAGTTCGGCGATCTTGGCGGCGACGCCGCGCACCAGCGCCGCAGAGGTGTTTTTCTCATCCTCGCGGGGGGACAGGCTGTCCAGCGCGACCTCGAGGGCGGGATATCCCTCGGAGTGGACGCGGATGACGTCCAGCCCGTTGGGCGCGGCGCAGGCCAGCATATCCAGATCCACGCTGCCGCACAGCACATGGCCGTGCTGGTGGTCGGTGTGGTTGCCGCCGATCTCGGTGCGGCCCGGGCCGGTGAACAGCGCGGCCGCAGCATCGGACGCGGGAGAGAATTCTTCGATGAAGCGCGAAACAACGTGGACCGCGCGGGCGCGGGCCTTATCCAGGCTCTCGCGGGTGCCGTCCAGCGCGTACAGAGCGGCCAGAACCGGATCGTGCTGGCCATCGGACAGGGTTTGCAGAAGCTGTGTGGGAGTGTGCATAGTTGTCACCTCATTTTATGATTTTGCGGGGATGTATTTTAGCCTATTGGGATACAGGGGGTTCGGTAGTGATAAAGTCGGACAGGTTTTCCTGCGTGACCTCGCGGTAGGGGAGCCAGATGTAGTGCCCGTCCGTCAGGCTGACCGCGTCTGCAGGGTCTTCGCCCGCCCAGAGTGCGAGCGACAGGTCGATCATGGACGAGGCCATGCCCTCGGCGTCGTTGAGCACGGTGCCGTACAGCTCGCCGGCAGCGATGGACTCGAGCGCGGGGGCGGTGGCGTCCACCCCTACGATCAGGGGCAGTGGCGCGACGCCCGCGGCTTTATATGCGTCGATGGCGCCGAGCGCCATATCGTCATTGTTGGAGAAGATGACTTCGATCTTGCTGCCGAGTTCCTGCAGCCAGAGTGCGACCCGGGCGCTCGCCTGACTGCGGTTCCAGTTTGCCGTATCGCTGGCGAGCTTTTCAACGGCAACGCCTGCATCGGTAAGCGTCTTGACCGAATATTCGGTGCGCAGCAGGGCGTCCTGATGGCCGGGCTCGCCCTCCAGCATGGCGTACTGGAGCACCCCGTCGCCGTTGCGGTCGAGGGCGGCCTGCTCCTGCTGCCAGACGTCGAGCACCAGCTGTCCCTGCAGGGCACCGTTGCCCTGTGCGTCCACGCCGACATAGTAGACCTGCTCGCCGCGGCGGATGTCCTCGTCTACCGGCTGGCGGTTGAAGAAGATGAGCGGGATGCCTGCCTCCTGCGCTTTATCGACGACCACGGCCGCAGCCGTCCGGTCGACGATGTTGACGCACAGCACGTCATAGCCGCGGGCAATGAAGCGGTCCACCTGCTCGAGCTGGGTGGTCTGGTTGCTGCGCCCGTCGACAATGGACAGGTTGATCTTCAGCCCGGCGGCCGCTTCGGTTTCCTGCGCGGTGCGCTCCATATTCTGCACCACGGAGGAGATAAAGGTATCGTCCAGCGTATACAGCGAGACCCCGACGCGCAGCGTGTCGGACGGCTCGGGTTCTCCGCCGCAGGCGGGGAGCAGCATAAGCAGCAGCGCCGCCAGTAGGCCAAGAGCGCTACGAAGCGACCGGGAAAAGCAATTTCTGGTTGTTGGGTTCATAGATATCCTCACCTCGCAGGATGGAGAAGGGGAGCGGCGCAAAAGAAGCATCTTCCCCGTGGGCAGCGGCGACCGCCTGTTCGACAGCCAGATACCCGGCGGCATAGTCGCTCCATGTGGCCGAAGCGGCGATGGTGCCCTGCTCCAGACCGCTGATGATGTCCACTGTGCTGCCCACGCCGTAAAGCGGGACGCTGCGCCGCGCCAGCTCCATGCCTTCGGCGGCTCGCAGCGTGGACACGGCGTCGAAGGTCATCACCCACCGGCTGCCGGTGTCCGCCAGCAGCGCGCCGAGGCCGGCGGCAAGCTCTTCCCCGGTACAGGTCCGGACAGCAACTGTCACACCGGCGTCGGTCAGCGCAGCATGGGCGGCTTCCAGCCGGGCAGTGATCGCGTCGTTGATGCCGCCGCCGGTGTCCAGCAGCAGGACCGGGCCTGCGGTCCAGTCCTCCAGCAGCGCTGCGGCCAATGCCTGCCCGAGCGCTTCGGGGTCGGCGGCGACCGTACCGGTCACGCCCTCCGCCGGGGACTCCATCGAGACCACGGGGCAGGAGGGAGAGAGCTCGGACAGGGTAGCGGCGAACGCGTCCGGGTCAGCCGGGACGGCGATCACTGCGTCCGCGCCGCCTTCGATCTCGCGGCGGAGCAGGCTGTCCTGCTCGGCGGCGTCGTTCGGCGCAGAGAGGCTGAGAAAGCGCAGCTCGGCGTTCAATTCATCCGCCGCCTGCTCCATACCGAGGCGGGTATTGGTCCAGAGCGAGCTGTCTGTATCACGTGTCAGGATGGATACGGAGAGGATCTCAGGGCGACTCTGCCTCTGCAATATCTGGGGCAGGACCAGCGAGAGGATGACCGCAGCGCCGAGCGTGACCAGCACAGCCAGCTGGATCAGGTCGTTCTTGCGTCTTTTCATGGCGTGCCCTCCTGCTGATAGCGGTCGGCCTCTTCCCGGGTGAGGGCGGGCAGCCGGATGCGGACCAGCGTGCCCTCGTCGGGCTCGCTGAAGATGGTCAGGCCGTATTCGGGGCCGAAGGTGAGGCGGATGCGCTGATGGACATTGCGCACGCCGATGCCCGAACCGCTGGTGCGCACCTCGGGCCGGTTCTCGTCCAGCAGGGAGGCCGCGACTTCGGGCCGCATGCCGAGGCCGTTGTCCGATACGTCGATGATCAGGTCATCCCCCGCGCGGCAGGCGGTGACCGAGATCAGACCGTCGTCCTCCGCGGAAGCCATGCCGTGGTAGATCGCGTTTTCCAGAATGGGCTGGACGATGAGCTTGAGCGTGTAAAGCCCTTCGGTGCCCGGCTGGGCGGTAATTTTGGTTTGGAACTTATTTTTAAAACGGATCTGCTGGATGGTCATGTAGTGCCGGGCGTGCTCGAGCTCGTCGGCCAGCGGGATGATGCTGTTGCCGCGGCTCAGGGCAATGCGGAACAGGC
This sequence comes from uncultured Butyricicoccus sp., assembly GCA_900555465.1. GTDB lineage: Bacteria > Bacillota > Clostridia > Oscillospirales > Butyricicoccaceae > Agathobaculum > Agathobaculum intestinigallinarum. The sequence goes on along the minus strand of USLE01000060.1, from coordinate 2,014 downwards.
GGGCGAGCGAGGTGACCATCTGAATGGCCTCCTCCTGCCGCCCGGACTCGGTCATCCAGATGACGGAATCCAGCGTATTGTAGAGGAAGTGCGGGTTGATCTGCGATTGCAGCACCTCGAGTTCGCTGCGGCGCTTCTGGCCCTCCTGCTCGATGATGTCGTCCATCAGATGGTGCATGGTGGACACCATAGAGCGCACCGCATGGCTCAGGCGCTGCACTTCGTAGCAGCCGGCCTCTTCGATCTCCACGTTCTGCCGTCCGCTTTCGAGCTCCTTGATGGACTGCTCCAGGCGGCGGATGGGGTCGGAGATATAGGCGGAGATGCGGAAGTTGAGGAAAGCCATCAGAAACACAAAGAAAAGGACGAGCGACAGGCCGAACAGGAACAGCTCGGGCAGTTCGGAGCTCTCATTGGGGGCGACGCCGACCAGCTTCCAGCCGGTGTAGCCCACGGTCTTGACCGTGATATGGCGCTGTTCGCCCTGAAAGCGCTCCAGATGGTTGCCGTCCGAATAAGAAGCCGCCTGCAGGTTGTTTTCCTCGAGCAGGCCCGCGTAGATCAGCTGCTGCCGGGGATGGTAGATGATCTCGCCGTCCCCGTCGATGAGGTACATATAGCCGCCGTTGGCCAGTTCTACGTCCCGGCAGACCTGTTCGATGCCGGCAAAGCTCATATCGACCAGAAGCACGCCGTTTTCCGTGACCCCGTCCCGGGTCAGCTGGATATGGCGGCTGAGCGAGACCACCCAGCGGTAAGGGTTGTCCGGGTCGCGGAACAGGTTCTGTACATGCGGGGTGGAGAAATGCAGGTTCTCCATGTTGCCGAGGGCAGCCCGGAACCAGAGGCTGTCCTCCGGGGCGCTGCCTTCCTTCAAGGTGGAAAGCGGGACCGAGGCCACCAGTTCGCCGCCGCTGTCAAAGGCTGCGATCGAGACCAGATCATCGCGGTTTTCCTCATAAAGGAGATTCAGCGCGCCGGTGAGGTTGCCCTCGGCGAGGTCGATGTTTTTGACAACACCGTAGTAGACCGCGTCTGAAATGCGCATCATCCGGCGCAGATAGCTGTCCAGATTCAGGTTGGCCTGCGCCAGCACGCGCTGGCTGTTTTCCGCAACCAGCTGCTGGTTGCTCGAACCGAACCGCCAGATCATGCTGAAGCCCATGAGCAGGATACCGGTCACCGCCACGGCGGTGAAGGAGAGGGAGAGGACCATCCGGATGCTCATTTTGCGGTAGCGCGCGGAAACGCGCTTGGAAAATCTGCGAAAGATGTTCACGGTTCTCCCTCCTTTCCGGAACATGGCCCGCAGCGGCGGACCGGCGGGCTGTTTTATCGGTTCTCAGCGCTCTGTCCCGCCCGGAATTTCGAGGGGGACAGGCCGAAATGGCGCTTGAACACATAGCTGAAGTAATTGGGATCGGTGTAGCCGGTCTGTTCGGCGATGCGGTAGGTTTTTTCGTCCGTATCCTGCAGCAGCTGCGCGGCGCGATCCATGCGCACCTTGGTGACATAGGCAATAAAGCTCATGCCGACCTCGCGCTTGAACAGGGTGGAAAAATAGGTGGGCGAAAGATGCAGGTGGGAGCACAGAGTCTCCACATTGAGCTGCGCGTCGGCATAGTGGTCGGCGATGAACGCTTTTGCCCGCTCAATCAGCTGCCCGGTGGAGTCCAGACGCTGGCGGCCCAGCAGGTCATGCAGCTTGAGGCAGTGCGCTTCGAGCCACTGGCAGAGCTCCTCCAGATTGGAGAAATCCGAGATGGGAACCACGCCGGTGAAGTGTTCGCCAAAGACCTCTTCCACCTTGAGCCCGCCGGTGCGGGCCAGACGGATCAGGCAGGCGACCATCTCGAGCAGGAACAGATAGCAGCGGGACGAGGACAGCCCGGTCTGGCCGAGCCGTTCGGTCAGCGTGCGCACGACCTGCCTGACCTGATCGGCCGTGCCGAGCTTGATCGCGCCCGACAGGGCGCGCTGGTCCTCCTCTTCAAAGGAGAGCGCGGCAGCGGAC
>USLE01000059.1 GCA_900555465.1 uncultured Butyricicoccus sp. | reverse complement strand
GTGCAGGTCCTCCCCGGCGTGACCATCGGCGACAATGCGGTCATCGGCGCGGGCAGCGTGGTCACGAAGGACATTCCCGCGGGGATGCTGGCGGTCGGCGTTCCGTGCCGCCCGATCCGCCAGATCGCGGAAAAGCCCCGGCGGATGATCCTTTGACCCATACAGACAGAAAAAGCATCGCAGATATTCTGCGATGCTTTTTGTTTTCAGTCCCGCTTGCGGCGGCCGTAGCCCATGTCCTGCAGCAGGTTGCTCAGCAGGTGCAGGCGCTCGGCGAGCATTTCGTCATCGCGCGCCAGCGCATCCGAAAACAGCTGGATGTCCTCGTCGATCATCGGGTTGTCCGTGCAGACCGCGACGGTCATCGCGTCGCCCTGCACGCCGATGCGGTCGATCTGCGGGTCGTTCTCGTCGTACAGCTTGGGATAGCGGTACGCATCGGCAAAATAGCCGCGCGCGCGGCAGATCAAAATCGCCAGATCGAGCACGCGGTGCAGCGGCAGCTCCTCGGACTGGCGCGACCACTTCTCGCCCGTATACCGCCACACCTTGGCGGAAATATCCACGCGGCCACGGTCGTTCCACTGCGCCAGTCCGAGCGAAAGCCCCTTGGCGTCGCTTTGGTAGGCCGTGCGGCCGTCCACGTTTTCGTAGTTCTCCACCGTGATGACCGGTTTGTGCTTGAGCGTTGTTGGGATCTTCACCTCGTCCCCTCCTTTGCATTTAGTAAATCAGTAATTTAGTAAATGTATTATAGCATCAGAAGAGCCTGCTGTCAACGCACTGCACCCCCGCCGCAGACAGCAAAAAAGACCGCCGGATGGCGGTCTTTTTTTCATGCAATCCAAGGGAAAGGCACTTTCCCGCGGAGCAGGCTTACTGCACCGCTTCCACGGTCTCGGTGCCGTTCTCGCGGTAGGTATAAACCGTGAAGCTGCCATAGCTCCAGATGCCATCCTCGCCCTCGCCCATGCAGCTCGGGGAGTAGCTCTTGGAGTTCGGCGAACCGATCGCACCCTCCATCGCGGATGCCGAGCCGCCGATATAGGCCGAAGCCTGCGCCGCGGTCGGGCCTGCGGGTTCCGGCTCGGGCGCGGGCTCGGGTTCGGGCTCCGGCGCAGGCGTCGGTTCCGGGGCCGGTGCAGGGGTCTGCGGCTTGCTTGCCGTGCTGTTGCCCGTGCTGGGCTTGGTCACAGTGCCGCTCGTGCCGGACGACGCATTGCCGGACGAGGCGCTGCCCGCCGTGCTGCTGCCCGTGCCGGCGGAGCCGGTCGAGGCGCTGCCGGAGGACGCAGTGCTGTCCTTGTCGGCCTCAGCGGACTCGGTCTTGTCCGCAGCCGCGTCTTCCTTGTCGGCCGTTTCCTGCTTGTCCTTCTCGTCCTCAGGCTTTACGGTTTCTACCGCCTGATCTTCCTTCGCCGTATCTTCGACGTTCTGATTGCCGCCGCTGCATGCGGCCAGACTGCCGCACAATACCAGTGCAAGCAGCAGCGCTGTCCATTTCTTCATTTTCTTTATCCTCCTGTAGCGTTCTGTTCATTCGACGGAATCCGTCTGCGTTTGGTTCCCTAAATTCGGGGGATATTTGAGTAAATTCGCCAAATTCCGCTCCACGATCTCCACGATCACCGTGTCCCCTGCCTGCACCCGCTCGAGCGGATAGGGCATCTGGCGCGTGATCGTCGCCTCGCGGAAGTCCTCCGCCAGGAACGGATGCAGCGCGTTGCCGAATGAGTCGCGGCACAGCAGCAGGCGGCCGTTCGGCGCGTCCGGGCTCGTGGTCTGGATCAAAATATCCTCCGCGGTGCGCGGCTCGCTGACATAGGAGAACGTGGTCTCGTATGCCTGCTGCGCCTCGCGCGCCGTACCCTTGGGATAGAGCATCTCATACAGGTCGCCGCGGTGGGTCTCCGCCGTGGTATACTCCGCCTCCGCAAACGCGGTATGCGGCAGGCCGAGCGTCTCCATCAGAAAATCGTGCGCGAGCGCCGCGCCGCGGTTTGTCCAGTGCGAGTCGGTTTTGAGGTACAAAATCTCGTCCTGTTCGGACAAAAAGGTAAACAAGTCGGCATAATGGACGCCGTATTCCTCGAGCAGCGGCTTTAACTTTTCGTAATTGCCCGGGGAATCGCTTTGCAGGTAGCGCGCCGGCATATGCTCCGGATAGAGCGAGTTCTTATTCGGCGCAATGGTGAACACGAACTGCGCGCCGCGCGCTGCGCAATACGCCTGCATGTCCGCTATGGTCTGCGCGATCTGCTGCACCTCTTCGTCGGTCAGCGTCGCGCGGTTCTGGTAGTCGTCCAGCGTCTCGGCGTAGTACAGCCAGCCGTCCGTGCCGTAGATCACATCCTCCGCCGGCGAGGTCGCCAGCAGCCCGGTTTGCAGCATGGCGTTCGCGGTCACCATCTCCTGCCGCAGGGCAAAGTGGTCGGCGATGTAATTTGTCGCGTCGTCCAGCACATTCTGGTTCCAGCTGCCGTCCTCGTTTTTGAGCTGCGGCACGGGAGTCAGGCGTTCGTTCGCCGCGGCCTCGGTCGGCGGCAGGAACAGCATGCCCGCCGAGGGCAGGATGCAGAGCAGCAGGAAAGCCGCGGTAAAAATCTTGTATTTCATGGCGGCCCTCCTCAGAAGCGGAAATAGATAAACGGGTTAAAGGTGCCCGCCGACAGGTTGAACATGCACAGCACAAGCAGCACCAGCGCGCCGATGAGCGTCGCGGTGTCGTTTTTCGGCTGTATGCGTTTTGCCACCGGAAAACTGAGCAAAAGCGCAAAAACCAGTGTCAGCAGGAACACAGGCGTTAATAATGAACACACGGTCGCCGTCCCGGTCCAGTTAAGGCCCACGCCGGTGAACATGGCGGCGAACATCGCGCCCGCCTGCGAAAGCGTATCCGCGCGGAACAGCGTAAAGCCCAGCACCACGACGAGCAGCGTGTACACCCGGCCCAGCAGCTTGCCTTTGAACCGCTTGACCGGCAGCGCGCCGCTGTCCTCCAGCACGGAGAACAGCCCGTGCCACAGGCCCCAGAGCACGAACGTCCAGCTCGCGCCGTGCCACAGGCCGGTCGCAAAGAATACGATGAACCGGTTGAGCCAGGTGCGGCCGCGACCCTTGCGGTTGCCGCCCAGCGGGATATACAGGTAATCGCGGAACCAGGTCGACAGCGAGATGTGCCACCGCCGCCAGAACTCCTTGATGGTCGTCGAGGCATAGGGATAGTCGAAGTTCTCCTGAAAATGGAAGCCGAACATATGCCCCATGCCGATCGCCATGTCGCTGTAGCCCGAGAAGTCAAAGTAGATCTGTAAAGTGTAGCAGATCGCGCCCGTCCACGCGGCGAACATGCCGATCTCCCCGGCGGGCAGGGCGAACACCGCATCCGCCATCTGCCCCATCGCGTTGGAGACCAGCAGCTTTTTGGACAGGCCGCAGATAAACCGGCGGATACCCAGCGCGGTCTCCTGCGGGGTGGTGTGCCGCTCGTCGATCTCCCGCTCGATGTCGTGGTATTTGACAATCGGGCCCGCGATCAGCTGCGGAAAAAACGAAATATAGAGCAAAACCTTAACAAAAGATCTGGAAACGACCGACCGGTCGCGATACACATCCACCACATAGGACAGGCCCTGGAAGGTGAAGAACGAGATGCCGATCGGCAGCACGATGCCGGGCAGCGGCAGGCTGAGGCCGAACAGCCCATTGACCGTGCTGACCGCGAAATCCGCATATTTGAACACCGCGAGCATCCCGATGCCGCCCGCCACGGCAAGCGCCACACCGAGTTTGGGGTATTTCCCCGCCGCCAACAGGCCGCAGATGTAATTTAGCAGCACCGAAACCAGCAGCAGCGGCAGATACACCGGCTGGCCGAACGCGTAGAAGATCAGGCTCGCCGCAAGCAGCAGTGCGTTTTTGAGCCGCACGCCGCGCATGAGGCGGTCGAGCACAAACACCGCAGGCAGAAAAACGAATAAAAAGACTGCCGAACTGAATACCATGATAGAATTTCCTTTTTCTCTTTATTATGCCTGCTTTGTGCCGTTTTTAGCCTCCCGCACATAGTTTGCGATCGCAATGCCGCCGCTGACGAACGCCAGCGCCGCCAGATTGCGCAGCGTGAAGATGTTCTCGCCCAGCACCAGCGCGGAAAAGATCGCACCGAACACCGGGATCAGGAAGCAGAACAGGCTGACCCGCCCGACCGGGTATTTGCCGAGCAGCGCGGTCCAGATCGTGAACGCCGCGGCGGAGAGCACGATCATGTAACCGAGCAGCAGCACGCCGGTCAGCGTGACCGTGCCGAGCCGTCCGCCGCCCGCCACACCGATGACACCCAGCAGCAGGCCACCCAGCAGCAGCTGCCAGCCGGTCAGCAGCATGGGGTCGCGCCCCGGGGTAAAGATGCGGGAAACCAGCGCGCCCGCACCCGCGGACATCGCAGAGAGCAGCACCAGGCCGTCGCCCTGCAGGTTAAAGCCGTTCAGCCCGCCCATGCCGAGCACGAGCACACCCGCAAAGCCGCACACGCAACCGAGCGCCTTCTGGCGGGTGAGCTTGTCGTTCTTGAGGAACAGATGTGCGAAAATGAGCGCAAAAAATGTCTGCGTGCCCGAAAGCACCGCGCCCTTTGTGCCGGTCGTGGCGGACAGGCCGATATAGTAGCAGATGTACTGGATCATGCTCTGGAACAGGCTAATCCACAAAATCGGCTTCCACTCGCTGCGCACCGGCAGGATGCGGTGTCCCTTGCACTTCGCCACGATCAGCACCAGCACGCCGGCCAGCGCAAAGCGCCAGCCGGCAAACAGCAGCTGGGAGAACGAAGCATCCGCCGCAATTTCAAACAGCTCATACCCTTTTTTGATACAGGGCGCCGCACTGCCCCACAGTGCCGCGCAGAGTATCGCAGGCATGTATAATTGACGCACCAGCGCCGTTTTTTGTTCCTTCATTTTACCCCTACTTCCAAAATATCGTTGTAAGCCAGTATAGCATTTTTCTGCCCTTCCTGCAAGCAAGGGAGGTTTATCGGACAGCCGTTCTGTTATCCTTTGAATAAAGAGAGGTGAACGGCATGATCTACTGCTGTCAAGCCAAATGCTGCCACTACATCTTTTTCGGCAGCGGACGTCCCACCGCCTGCCCGGACTGCGGCAGCAGGCACATCCGTCCCGCAACGCGCGAGGAGCGCGCCGCGTACCTGCGCCGGTGCACCGAAGCGCTCTCCCCCGCCCGCCGCTCCGGATGACAGGCGCACAGCAAAAGACCTTCCGAGTAACTTCCGGAAGGTCTTTTACATACCGCTTTCACTTGTCATGTTTTTTTGACTCCTTGGGGCAGCCATCGCCGCCGTAATGGTATCGCATTACTTGGCGGAGCGACGCGCCTTGCGGGACATCGTCTTGATGCGGCTCGATTCCAGATCCAGCGTACGCGCTGCAACCAGATCATTGAAGAAACCCTTCATCATTATTTGTCACGCTCCTTTATGTGATATCGTTGAGACCGTTTCCCGATCTCTGTTATTATCATACACGGAGCGCGCCCGAAAAACAAGCGGCAGCTTTTATGAATCTTGTATAATCACAGCGTCGTTATATTGTGCACTTTGCCATTTCACCTTAACAGTTTGTACACATTTAATCACAACTTATTATGAATTTTAACAAAAATTAACGATATTCCTCCGCGAGCTTTTCAAACAGCGGCAGCGCGCGGCGGATGGTCTCGGTTTTCACGCAGTAGGAAATGCGCATGTGTCCCGGCGCGCCGAAATCCGCACCCGGCACGACTAGCAGGTCGTATTTCTTCGCGCGCTCGCAGAACGCGCGGTCGTCCGGCTCGAGCGTCTGCGGGAACAGGTAGAACGCGCCAGCGGGCTTGACACAGCGGTAGCCCATCGCGGTCAGGCCGTTGTAGAGCAGGTCGCGGTTGGTCTGGTAGACCGCCAGATTGCCGGTCAGGCCGGTGCACCGCGCCACAACGCGCTGGAACAGGCTGGGTGCGCACACATAGCCGAGCGCGCGGCCCGCGCCGCATACCGCAGCATACAGATCGGCGCTGTCCGCCGCCTGCGGCGGCACGAGCACATAGCCGATGCGCTCGCCCGGCAGGGAGAGCGACTTGGAATAGGAGTAGCAGACGATGGTATCGTCATAGAAATTCGGTGCAAAGGGCACCTGCACGCCGTCGTATACCAGCTCGCGGTAGGGCTCGTCCGAGATCAGGTAGATCGGGTGGCCGTACTGTTTTTCTTTCTCCTGCAGCAGCTCAGCCAGCCGGCGGATGGTCTGCTCGGAATACACCGCGCCCGAGGGGTTGTTGGGCGAATTGATGACGACCGCCTTGGTATGCTCGTTCATGCGCTGCTCGAGCGCGTCAAAGTCGATCTGGAAGTCCTGCACGGACGGCGGCACGACAACCGCCTTTGCCCCTGCTCCGCTCTCGATGAACATCAGGTATTCCGGGAAGTACGGCGCCAGCACCGCGATCTCGTCCCCCGGGCAGGCCACTGCCTTGAACGCGCAGGACAGCGCCGCCGCCGCGCCCACGGTCAGGTACAGGCTGTCACCGGTGTACGCGGTGCCGAAGCGGCGGTTCAGGTCGTCCGCCAGCGCCGTGCGCACGTCCGCCGCGCCCTGCGCGGACGTATAGCCGTGCAGCACGACCGGGTCGCCTGCGGCCTCCTCCAAAATCGCCTGCCGTACTGCGTCCGGCGCGGGGACGCTCGGGTTGCCGATCGAAAAATCGAACACATTCTCGCGGCCTACCACCGCAGCGCGCTGGTTGCCGTATTCAAAAAGCTCACGAATGGTCGAGCGGTTGTTGCCCAGCGCGGCCATGCTTTGATTTACCATCAGGAAACCTCTCCTTTCTGCTGTGATTTATTATAGCACAGTGCAAAAGGGGTTACAAGGTTTACTGCTTGGCGGCCTGCGTGGCGGTTTCAATCCGTGGGGCGCGCATTGCGCGCCCTTCTTCACGCTGACGCGAATTTTACGCGCGATTACTCATAACTGTGTATTCGCGGCCTGCGCGGCCGCACTGCGGACAAGAAGGGGAACACCTGCGGTTTTCCCCTTCTTGCCAATCAACCC
>USLE01000058.1 GCA_900555465.1 uncultured Butyricicoccus sp. | reverse complement strand
GTTCCGCAGGACTTCGTAAAGAAGGTCAACCAGTACGGCGGCGCAATGCCGGACGCGATCGGCATCCCGGAGGAAATGCTCCGCGAGGCTGCTAAGGGCGCTGTCTGCAAGATCAACATCGACTCCGACATCCGTCTGGCGATCACCGCTGCGATCCGCGAGCACTTCGCGCTGCATCCGGCGGACTTTGACCCGCGCCAGTACCTGAAGCCGGCCCGTCAGGCTGTCAAGGACATGGTCACCCACAAGCTGATCAACGTTCTGGGCTGCAACGGCAAGGCGTAATCAAAGCATACGTTTTGATAACAAACAAGGCGAACCGCATCTGTTGTGGATGCGGTTCGCTTTTTTCCTGCGTGCCCGCGAAAGCATGGGGCGGGATGGGGATTTTGACGAAGGAAGGCGGCAGCGCGTTAGCTCTTTGCTTTTTTCAAACTTTACACTGTGAAAGCGTTGTGGTATAATACTCTCGTCTTAAGAAAAGTTTGGAGAGGGAGGGAACGGCATTGAACAGAAAGCTCAAGGATGAGGATATGGACATCCTGTTCCGCGGCATCCTGAAACTCGAGACCGTGGAAGAATGCTATGATTTTTTTGAGGACCTTTGTACAATCGCCGAGCTGCGTGCGATGGTGCAGCGCTTTCAGGTGGCGCGCATGCTGGATGAAGGTCGGATCTACAGCGATATCGTACAGGAGACCGGCGCGTCGACCGCAACGATCAGCCGCGTGAACAAGTGTCTGGTTTACGGGTCGGACGGCTACCGCCGCATGCTCGACCGCCTGAAGGAAGACGATGAATAGCTACGAGATCCTGTCGGCATACTATGACCGCTTCACGGACGACGTGGGTTATGCAGACTGGGCGGACTTCTTCGAGCGGCTGTTTGCGCGCGAGGGGATGCAGCCGAAGCTGGTGCTCGACCTTGCCTGCGGCACGGGCAGCCTGACCAAGATCCTTGCCGACCGCGGCTATGAGATGATCGGCGTGGATGCCTCGCCCGAGATGCTCATGCAGGCCATGCAGAACACGATGGACTGCGAGCCGCGGCCGCTGTTCCTCAACCAGCGTATGGAGGCGCTCGACCTGTACGGCACGGTGGACGTCTGTCTGTGCTGTCTGGACAGCGTCAACTATGTGACCGAGCCCGAGGTCCTGCAAAAGGCGTTCGAGCGCGTGCACCTGTTCCTCGAGCCGAAAACCGGCCTGTTCGTGTTCGACGTCAACACGCCGGAGAAATTCGCGCGCATGGACGGCAACAGCTATGTGCGCGAGGACGAGGACGTGTTCTGTGTCTGGCAGGCGGCGGTTGAGGACGGGCTGTGCGCCTACCAGTTCGACATCTTCGAGCGCGACGGCGACGCCTGGACGCGCGCGCAGGAGACGCATGAGGAGCGCATCTATACGGTGGAGCAGCTGACGGCCATGCTGGAAAAGGCCGGATTTTCCGAGATCAAAACCTATGGCGACCAGTCCTTTGCGCCCGTCCGGGGCGGGGAGGACCGGATCTATTTTACCGCACGAAAGAGAGACTAAGTTTTTATGAGCGATACTTTGCTTCGCGCAATCGCCCGCGACGCGGGCATTCAGATTTCCGCCGCCGTGACGACCGGGCTGGTCGAGCGCGCGCGGCAGATCCACAACACCACGCCGGTGGCGACCGCGGCGCTCGGCCGCACGCTGACCGCGACTGCCATCATGGGCAGCCAGCTCAAGGTGGACGACGGTTCGGTGACCGTGCAGGTCAAGGGCAATGGCCCGCTGGGCGCTATCGTCTGCGTGGGCGACGCGGACGGCTATGTGCGCGGCTATTTGCAGAACCCTTCGGCAGACCTGCCGCTCCGGCCGGACGGCAAGCTGGCGGTCGGCGCAGGCGTAGGGCGCGGCTATCTGATGGTCATCAAGGACATCGGCCTGAAAGACCCGATCACCGGCACGGTGGCGCTGGTCAACGGCGAGATCGCTGAGGACTTGACGCGCTACTTTGCGGAAAGCGAGCAGATCCCGTCCGCGTGCGCGCTCGGCGTGCTGGTGGACACCGACTGCACGGTCAAGTGCGCGGGCGGCTGGCTGGTGCAGCTCATGCCCGGCGTCAAGGACGCAGATATCGACCGGCTGGAGACCAACCTTGCAAAGCTCGAGCCGATGACCACCATGCTGGACAAGGGCATGACACTCGAGGAGATCGTGCAGGCGGTGCTGGACGGCTTTGCTGTGGACTTCCTGCAAACCGATGAAATCGGCTACCGCTGCGCGTGCAGCCGTGAGAAGGTCGAGCGCGCGCTTATCAGCATGGGCAAAACCGAGCTCGGCAAGATGGCGGACGAGCAGGAAAACAGCGAGGTAACCTGCCAGTTCTGCGATAAAATCTACACGTTTTCCCGCGAGGAGCTGCGCGAACTTTTGGCGCACGCAGAAAAATGAAAAATTCGTAAAAAACCTGTTGACATTTTGCGCAATCTTCGATATAATAAATCTCGCCGCTGATGATTACAGCGGCGGCGATTCGGCCCGGTAGCTCAGTTGGTTAGAGCGCCAGCCTGTCACGCTGGAGGCCGTGGGTTCAAGTCCCATCCGGGTCGCCATTTCTCTGGTCGGCAACGACCGGAGAAGATTTGCCTCTGTAGCTCAGTCGGTAGAGCAGGGGACTGAAAATCCCCGTGTCGGTGGTTCGATTCCGCCCGGAGGCACCAATATTTGCGGCTGTAGCTCATCTGGTAGAGCGCCACCTTGCCAAGGTGGAGGTAGCGAGTTCGAGCCTCGTCAGCCGCTCCAGTCTTTTCATAGAGAGCAATCTCTCATCTGCGGCAATCGCTTGAGTCGCTACCGGAACCTTGATTTAATTCGAGGTACGGGGTCCCCGCAAAAGCTTGCTTTTGTGGGGTGATATAGCGAGTTCGAGCCTCGTCAGCCGCTCCAATCTTTTATGGTACCATAGCCAAGCGGTAAGGCGTGGGACTGCAACTCCCTGATCCCCAGTTCGATTCTGGGTGGTACCTCCAAAAGAAAAAAAGAGACGCCTTGTGAGGCGTCTCTTTTTTCGTTTCCGGAGAAAAACAATCCTAAGAAAATCTTAAGAATTTTATAACGGAAATCAACAGAAACCTTTGGTATGATAGAACCATAGAGGAGGGGGACGCTGTGGAGCAGTTAAAAGTATTGGTAGTCGACGACGACAAGGAGATCGTGGACAGCATCGCGATCTTTTTGCAGGCGGACGGCTATGCGGTCGAAAAGGCCTATAACGGACTGGAAGCGCTCGATATCATCATGTCCCGCACCGTGCACCTGCTGCTGCTGGACATCATGATGCCCGAGATGGACGGCATCAAAACGCTGCTCAAGGTGCGGGAGAGCAAAAACATCCCGATCATCCTGATTTCGGCCAAGAGCGAGGACGCGGATAAGATCCTCGGCCTGACCGCGGGCGCGGACGATTACATCACAAAGCCCTTTAACCCGTCCGAGCTGGTCGCACGGGTCAAGAGCCAGCTGCGGCGCTACACCCAGCTCGGCGCGATGCAGGTGACGGAAAAGCAGATCGCGATCCGCGGGCTGGTGCTGGACACCGAGAGCAAGAGCGTGACCGTGGACGGCGAGCCGGTGCGCATGACGCCGCTTGAGTACAAGATCCTCGAGCTGCTGTGCCGCCACCCGGGCCGGGTGTTTTCGACCGAGGAGATTTACCGGCAGGTGTGGAACGACGAGGTCGTGTCAGACAATGCGATCGCGGTGCACATCCGGCACATCCGTGAGAAGATCGAGATCAACCCCAAGGAGCCGCGCTACCTCAAGGTCGTGTGGGGCGTGGGCTATAAGATAGAGAGGAGCGAATGAACATGAAAAAGGTGGTACGGTCGCCAATACTAAAGGGCATTGCGTTTGCGCTGTGTCTGGTGTGCGTGGCGTTGGCCACGCTGACGGCAGGCAACGCGCTGCAATGGTTTTACGACAAGAACCAAAACGATAATTATTTTTACGCGATGGAATCCAGTTTTGAGCAATCCGGTATGCTGAACTACGGCTTTCTCAATGCCTTTTACAGTATCAACAGAGCAATGGACGACCAGACAACACAGGAGCAGCTGAACCAATACGTAAAGGAAAATGGCTTTGTTGGCGATTACTATGCAAAAGTGGGGGATAAGGTATGTAAAAATACCGATCTCACACCGGAGGAAGCAATGCAGTCGCCGTATTATCTGGTTGTTACGCCGGGGGACTATCAGACCAATTTGATGCAGGTCAGCGGTTATGATATCCCGGAAATATGGCTGAGTCAATATGAATACAACTATTATACGGACGAGGAAAACCTTTCGGTCACTGCTGAGCGGACGCCGCTTCATCAGGAGGGCGACTGCATCCTGATGCGCCTGACGCAGGAACAGGCGAACAGTCTGCAGGCCGGGTGGCTCGAGGGACAGGACGTATTCAATACAGCGCTGATGCAGGTGATCGTACTGTTTTTTGTCGCACTGGCGGCATATCTCTACCTGCTGTATTTTACCGGCCGCCGGGCAGAGGACGAGGAAGTCCACATGGTGCTGATCGACCGGCTGTATGTGGAATTCAACCTCGCGATCATTCTGGGCGCTGCGATCGGAACGGCCGTGCTGGTGGTCGTCGGTATAGACGAGGCCCTTTCCAGTGGTATCTCGTTCAGTATGATGACATACCTGCTCACCGCACTGCTGGTCTGCGCGTTCGCAGTGGTGATGGAGCTGATCCTTTCGCTCGTGCGCAACCTGAAAAACCATTCGTTCGTGCAGCGCTCGTTTATCCTGCGCGCTGTGCGCTGGTGCTGGCGGACAGCGGGGCGCATCGTCCGTTGGGCGATTGACCTGTGCAAGAAATTCTGGCATTTTATCGGACGCGGTCGGAAAGGCCTTTGGCGCAAGGCATTCCAGGACTATAAGACCCGCAATGTGGTGCTGATCTTACTGGCCTATTCTGCGGTGCTTGCGGTGCTGGGGATGATGTTCGGCGTGATGATCGATTACGGCACGGCGCTGTTTATGTTCCTCTTTGGCGTGCTCTGGGTCCTGCTTGCCGGCGCGTTTTTGGTCAAACGGCTCGATGGTTTTGAACGCATCGTGGAGGCCCTAAAGCGCCTGCGTACAGGTGAGCTGACGGATAAGTTAACGGATATGCCCACTGGCGTGCTCTCCACGATGGCGGAAGATATCAACTCTCTGGGTGACGGCATGCAGAACGCCTTGCAGAATGCAATCCGCGCCGAGCGCATGAAATCCGAACTGATCACCAATGTCAGCCACGACCTCAAGACGCCGCTGACCTCGATCCTCAATTACTCCGACCTGCTCTGTCAGGAGCACCTGACCCCGGAGGAGGCCAACGACTACGCGAAGATCATCCACCAGAAGAGCATACGCCTGAAAAACCTGACGAGCGACCTGTTCGATATCTCTAAGGTGCAGTCGGGCGCGGAGCAGATGCAGTGCGAGCGCATCGATGCCTGCACGCTCGTGCGGCAGGCGCTCGGCGAGCAGGACAAGGCGATAGCAGAAAGCAGACTGACGCTCAAGGCAAATATCCCGGATCACGAGGTGCCGATCTGGGCGGACGGCAAAAAGATGTCCCGGGTGATGGAGAACCTGATCGGCAACTGCATCAAGTACGCGATGTCGGGCACGCGCGTGTTCGTGACCGTGTCCGAGCAGGAGCGCGAGGCGGTGATCGAGCTCAAGAACATCGCAAACTATGAAATGGACTTTGACGCGGGCGAGATCACCGAGCGCTTTGTCCGCGGGGACGCGGCACGCACGACCGAGGGCAGCGGCCTTGGCCTTGCGATCGCAAAGAGCTATGTCGAGGCGTGCGGCGGCGCGCTGGCGGTCGAGGTGGACGGCGACCTGTTCAAGGTGCGCATCACCTTCCCGGTGTACGGCATCCAGCCGGCCTGACACTTTGCAGGAACTCAGGTTTGCTTCCGCCGCACCGGATTGGGGCTTGCATTCCGTCAAATCCGGATTATAATGGAAGCGGGACAATCCAAGGGGCGGCGCAGCAAGGCGCTGCCGCACAAGAAAGGCGGAAACAAATATGATGACTTCCCATGACGGCCGCGCGGTCGAAAAGGTAGAGCAGATGGCAGGCGGCAAGGGCCACGTCCTGATCGAGCGCCTGCTCACCGAGGAGCAGCTGAACGGCAAATGCGGCCTGTATGCCAAGGTGACGCTCGAGCCGGGCTGCACGCTGGGCGTGCACGAGCACCACGGCGAGACCGAGACGTATTACCTGCTTTCGGGCGAGGGTATGTACTACGATAACGACAAGTCCTATCCGGTGAAGGCGGGCGACGTGACCTTCTGCGAGGACGGCGGCTGTCATGGTCTGGACAACACCGGCGACACTGATCTGACCTTTGTGGCGCTGATCATCAAGGGATAAAAACATATTGCACGCGAAGGCGGCGGGAATTTCCCGCCGCCTTTTGCTGTGCTTAAGGCAACACCGCTGACACAATTATGCGGTGTTGCCTTGAAAATATTTTGCGCAGGCTATTGACAAGGCGTAAATATTGTATATAATGAGTATATACAAAGTGAAAGGAGCGGATGGCATGGAGATCATCCTGTCCAACGTTGACGGCACGCCGATCTACGAGCAGATCGTGCGGCAGATCAAGGCCAAAATCGTCGGCGGGGAACTCAAAGCAGGAGAGGCGCTGCCGTCCATGCGGCTGCTGGCCAAGGAGCTGCGCATCAGCGTGATCACGACCAAGCGCGCGTATGAGGAACTCGAGCGCGAGGGGTTCATTATCACTCAGACCGGCCGCGGCAGCTTTGTCGCCCCGGTGGGCGTCGAGCTGCTGCGCGAGGAGCAGCTGCGCGCGGTGGAGGAGCATCTGACGAACGCGGTGCGCGCCGCCCATCTGGGCAATCTGGACGAAAGCGAATTTCTCGACATTGCGAAGACGCTGTTTGAGGAGGAGATATAATGGATAACGCACTTGAAATTAAGGGCTTGTGCAAGCAGTATGAGGGCTTTGCACTGGAAAACGTCAGCTTTACCCTGCCGCGCGGCGCGGTGATGGGCTTTATCGGCGAAAACGGCGCAGGCAAGACCACGACGATCAAATCTATCCTGAATCTGATCCAC
>USLE01000057.1 GCA_900555465.1 uncultured Butyricicoccus sp. | reverse complement strand
AGATCGAGCTGCTGCCGCTCTCCGAAGTTGCGAACACCGAGAAGAAGGTTCCGCGCGACTGGATCAACGAGGAAGGCAACGGCGTGACCCAGGCGTTCATCGACTACGCAATGCCGCTGATCGCCGGCGAGAACGTAGGCCCCAAGGTGAACGGCCTGCCGCGCTTCGCTCAGCTCAAGAAGATCAAGGCTGAGGCGTAAACTGAACAATTCTGAATACGCGCCTGCGGCGCGGGTTCGACAGAAAACAACGGGCAGAGCCGCAAGGCTCTGCCCGTTTGCTTTTGAAAGGTGGGATACGGATGGGTAAACAGATCTCCACACCGATGCTGGCTGTCTCAGCGATCATCGTATGGCTCGCAGCCTGCGGGCTGCTGACGTGGGTGCATTTCGCCTATGACGGTGCGGTTAACGGCAACCCTGTGTACTTTTGGGTGTACGGCGGCGCGATTCTGCTTGCCGGGGCGTCTACGGAAAATTACGCAGACGGCTGGACAACCGACCGCAGCCCGCGCTGGGCAAACGCGCTGGTGCTTCTCCTGTGTACTGCGCTTGTCTATCTGCTGATCGACCGATACGATACATATTTATCGCAGTATCTGCTGTATAATCTTCTATTCTGGTGGCTCGTGCTGTTACTGCTGGGCTGGCTTGGCATTTCGGCATACCAGCACAGCTGCTTCCGCCGCCCCATGAAGCCGCGCAGGCAGCACACCTCTTTTTACAACGCCTGCGCCTTCCTGCTCATCATGTTCACGCCTCTGCTTGCCGGGGCGCTGCTGTATCTGGCTATTCTGCATCCGGTGGCTGTGGACGAGATCACACCCATCGGCGAGGCCGAGGGCGGACGCTTCATGGGACACATCTCGAGCGAGCGCACGGAAACCCCGCTCGGCGTGTATTTCTTTGCAGACGGCGACCGCTGGTATTATTACGACGTGCTGACCGGCGCGCCGGCTGCTTATGACGATCCCTATCACCCTGATTGAGAAAGGCTTCCCTATGTTTGACATCATCAAAGACCCGAGCTTTGCCGCGCGGGGCATCCCGTTCGGCGCTGCCGAGGTGCGGTTCCCGGCGCGCGAGAGCTGGGACGAAGCCGCGTTCCGCGCGCTCGCCCGCAAAGAGCTTGAGGACTGCCGCGTCCGTTTTGCGGACTATGACCGCAAAACCGTGTTCAGTGAAAACCCATACTTCCGCTTTTTCCGCAAGTTCAAAAAGACCTATCCGGTCATGCAGCAGTTTGAATCCGTGCTGTTCAAAGGGCGGCCGTTCCCGGAGGGCAATCCGGCTGCGACCCTGCCTTTTCTGGCGGAGATCTGCACGCAGGTGCTCTCCGGCGCGCACGATATTGACTGCATTGACGGCCCGATGACCATATTCACGCCGGACAGCCGCCTGCCGTTTGACGGTATGCGGGCGGAGAGCACGCACACCTATCCGAACGACGTGTGCGGCCGGGACGGGCCGGGTATCATTTTCAGCATGATCGCAGGCGCGGACAAGCGCACCTGTGTGCATCCGGACAGCCGGCACATCTTCTACCCTGTGTTCGGCACGCCGGACACCCCGCCTGATCTCATCCAGTCCACGCTCGACCGGATAGTGTCTTACGTTCAGGTGCTCGCGCCCGCGGCGGAGATCGAGAGCGCCCTGCTGTGACAAGAAAAGGAGACTTCGCAAAAAGTCTCCTTTTTTTCTTGCAGTAATTTTCCCGCCCCGTGCGTCTAATGGTTGGAAAGGATGTGAAGCCGCCGTGCGACCGACCGAAAACAAAGCGCCCTCGTATCTGCAGGACGAGGACGGCTTTGCGCGCCTCATTGACGACTGGGGCGACCGCCTGCTGCGCCTGTGCACACTCTACCTCGGGGACGTGCACCTTGCCGAGGACGCCGTGCAGGAGACCCTGCTCAAGGCGTGGCGCAATGCGGACCGGTTCCGCGGCGCGGGCAGCGAACTGACGTGGATCACCCGCATCGCCATCAACGTGTGCAAAAGCTACCTGCGCTCCCCGTGGAAGCGCCGCTGCGCGCCCGCGGACGAGCTGGACACGCTGTTCGCAGACACCGGCGACCCGCAGGTGGACGACACCCTGCCCCGCGCGATCATGGCGCTGTCCCGTCCTTACCGCGAAGTCATCATCCTGTATTACTATCAGGAGCTCAAAGCGCGCGAGATCGCGGACATTCTGCATGTGGATGTCTCGACCGTCACCGCGCGCCTGTCCCGCGCAAGAAAACAGCTGCGCGAAGCCTTGAAAGGATGGTACTACGATGAATAAACGCAATATGAGGAGGGATCTGGATATGACAATGGCAAATATCACGCTGTCGCCCGCGCGCCGCGCGGCAATTTTGCACAGCATCCAGCCGCGCCGCAGGCGCAGACTGCATTGGACAGTCGGCCGCGCCGTTCTGGCGGCTGTACTCGCTGTACTGCTCACCTTTTCGGCGTTCGCCGCCGCCATCCCCGCCCTGCGGGAGGCGCTGCTGGGCGTGCTCGGCAGCTTTGCCGAGCAGAGCCAGCCCATCACCGGCATCGTCACCGAGGATAACGGCATCGAGGTGCGGCCGGTGGCGGCGCTGTCCGACAGCGGCATGACCAAGGTCTATATCGAAATACAGGACAAAACCGGCAGCCGTCTGGACGGATCATATGATGTTGGGGTCGAAATTGCGCACCCGCTCGACGATGCGCCGGTGCATCTCGGCACGAGTTCACACCAAATCCGTTATGACGCAGAATCGAACACCGCTCTGTATGAAGCGCGGCGGCCGGACAGCATCGCAGCTGAAAATCCGACTGCGACTGTTCGGGTTTTTCTGCTCGACCCGCAGGCTGCACCCGGCGAGGAAACCATCGGCGATTGGTCGTTTGAGATCGATTTGGAACGGGTCGCCGAGCGGCACTTTACCCCGGACGCAACGATCAATGGGTACCGCCTGTTCGAGGTGCGTATCTCTCCGATCAGCCTGACGATATGGGCCGAAAACGGCGTCACCGACCCCACGCAGCCGGGTTATGATCCCGTCAATTATTCCTGTATCCCGATTGCGCTGACCATGTGTGACGGCACCGTGATCCATGTTACCGAAAAGGAGGAAAACCGCATCCTTGCATCGGATTCTCCCCCGTCCGCCGACCCGCAGGAGGAATACGAGGGGTATTATCACTCGGAAGTGCAATGGATGTTCGACCAGCCGGTCGAGCCGGATGAGGTCTCTGCGATCACGATCGACGGCGTGGATGTCCCCCTGCAATAAATCAAAATCCCCTCCGCATGGAGGGGATTTTTCTCGGCCGTCTTGCAGGAACATTTGTTCGGTGTTATAATAAGCACATCACTTGACGGAGGTGCGTGCAATGGAACAGCAGACCCTGTTCGGCGGGGACAGCACCCGCCCGCTCGCGGCGCGGCTGCGCCCGCAGACGCTCGAAGAATTTGTCGGCCAGACCCATCTGCTCGGGCCGGGCAAGGTGCTGCGCCGCCTGATCGAGCACGACCAGATCTCCTCCATGATCTTCTGGGGGCCGCCCGGCGTGGGCAAGACCACGCTCGCGCGCATCATCGCGAACCAGACCAGGGCGACGTTCATCGACTTTTCCGCCGTCACCAGCGGCATCAAGGAGATCAAGCAGGTCATGCAGCAGGCGGAGGACAACCGCCGCTTCGGCGAGCGCACGATCGTGTTCGTGGACGAGATCCACCGCTTCAACAAGGCACAGCAGGACGCCTTTCTGCCCTTTGTCGAAAAAGGGAGCATCATCCTGATCGGCGCGACGACCGAGAACCCGTCGTTCGAGGTCAACGGCGCGCTTTTGTCGCGCTGCAAGGTGTTCGTCTTACTGGCGCTGACAACCGCCGACCTCACTGCCCTGCTCTCCCGCGCGCTCACCGACCCGCGCGGCTTCGGCGGGCAGAAAATCGATATCCAGCCGGATATGCTCGAGGCGATCGCGAATTTCGCAAACGGCGACGCGCGCACCGCGCTGTCCACGCTCGAAATGGTCGTGCTCAACGGGGATACGGACGGCGACACGGTCACGGTCACGCCCGAGACGCTCGAGCAGTGCACCTCCAAGAAATCACTGCTCTACGACAAGACCGGTGAAGAGCACTACAACCTGATCTCCGCCCTGCACAAATCCATGCGCAACTCGGACCCGGACGCAGCGGTCTACTGGCTCGCGCGCATGCTGGAAGCGGGCGAGGACCCGCTCTATATCGCGCGGCGCGTGACCCGCTTTGCCAGCGAGGACGTCGGTATGGCGGACTCGCGCGCACTCGAGGTCGCGGTCGCGGCGTATCAGGCGTGCCACTTCATTGGCATGCCCGAATGCTCAGTGCACCTGACGCATGCGGTGGTCTACATGTCCCTCGCGCCCAAGTCCAATGCGCTGTATATGGCCTACGAAACCGCGAAAAAGGACGCGCTCACCATGCTCGCCGAGCCGGTGCCGCTTGTCATCCGCAACGCGCCCACTCGGCTGATGAAGGAGCTGGATTACGGCAAGGGCTACCAATATGCGCACGATGCGGCGGACAAACTGACCGACATGCAGTGCCTGCCCAACGCGCTCGAGGGGCGGGAGTACTACCGCCCGACCGAGCAGGGACTGGAGGCCAAATACAAGGCGCGGCTTACACAGATCAAGGAATGGAAGCGGCAGCACAGAAACGGTTAAAGAAAAAGCAGACAGTTTACACTGTCTGCTTTTATTTTTACTTCTGCAGGGTCTTGGCAAAGCTGTCCTTGAGGGTGACGATGCGGTTGAACCGTCCTTCCTCCCGGTCCTTGACGTAGTAGCCCATGCGGACGAACTGGAAGCGCTCGCCCTCCTTCGCGTCGCGGAGCGACGGCTCGAGCTTGCAGCCGGTCAGCTTTTTGAGCGAATCCGGATTGAGGTAATCCAGATAATCCGTGCCCTCGGGTACGTCGCCCACGTTCTCGAGCGTGAACAGGTTGTCGTACAGGTACAGGTCTGCATCGACCGCGTGCGCGGCGGACACCCAGTGGATCGTGCCCTTGACCTTGCGGCCGTCCGCCGGCATGCCGTTGCCGGTCTCGAGGTCGGCCGTGCAGCGGATCTCGACGATCTCGCCGTTCTCGTCCTTGACGACCTCGTTGCACTTGACGATATACGCACCCATCAGGCGCACCTCGCCGTCCGGCTTGAGGCGCTGGAACTTCGGGGGCGGTACCTCGGCAAAGTCGCTCTTTTCGATATACAGCTCGCGCGTGAACGGCACCTTGCGTGTGCCCGCCGCTTCATTGCGCGGGTTGTTCGGCACCTCAAACTCCTCGCACTTGTCCTCCGGATAGTTGGTGATGACCAGTTTGACCGGTTCGGTAACCGCCATGCGGCGCAGCGCGGTCTCGTTCAGCTCCTCGCGGATGCAGTGCTCAAGCAGCTTGATGTCCACGAGCGAATCCGCCTTGGCAACGCCCGCGCGCTGGACGAAGTCCAGAATGGACGACGGCGTATAGCCGCGGCGGCGCAGCGCGCACAGGGTGGGCATACGCGGGTCATCCCATCCCTCGACATAGTTCTCAAACACCAGCTGGCGCAGGTAGCGCTTGGACATGACCGTGTGCGTCACGTTCAGGCGGGCAAACTCGCGCTGCTTGGGATGGTGCGGCAGCGGGCAGTTGTCCACGACCCACTCGTACAGCGGGCGGTGGTTTTCAAACTCGATCGAGCAGAGCGAGTGCGTGATGCCCTCGATCGCATCCTGAATCGGGTGCGCAAAGTCATAGAGCGGGTAGATGCACCATTTGTCGCCCTGGCGATGATGATGCGCGCGCACGATGCGGTAGATCGCCGGGTCGCGCATGTTCATGTTCGGGCTGGCCATATCGATCTTGGCGCGCAGGGTCTTGGAGCCGTCCGGGAACTTGCCGTCGCGCATATCCTGGAACAGCTGCAGGTTTTCCTCAACCGAGCGGCTGCGGTACGGGCTTTCCCTGCCCGGCTCGGTCAGCGTGCCGCGGTATTCGCGCAGCTCCTCCTGCGTCAGATCGTCGACATAGGCCTTGCCATCCTTGATGAGCTGTACGGCACATTCATAGCAGGTCTCAAAATAATCCGAGCCGTAGAACACGCCGCCCGAGGGTTCCTCGCCGGTCAGCCAGTTGATGTCCTCCCAGATGGAGTCCACATACTCGGTATCCTCCTTGACCGGGTTGGTGTCGTCATAGCGGAGATTGAACTTGCCTCCGTACTTTTTCGATATCGACCAGTTGATGAAAATCGCCTTCGCGGAGCCGATGTGCAGGTAGCCGTTCGGCTCGGGCGGGAAACGGGTGTGGATCTTCTCGGTCAGGCCCGCCGCAATATCCTCGTCAATGATCTCGGTCAGAAAGTTATTTACGTTTTCCATCATAGCGTTTCTTTTCCCCCAAAACTGGATTAAAGCGCGTCCGCGCACTTTGTCAGGCGCTCGAGCACTTTTTCGCGTCCCATGATCCCCATGACCGTCTGCAGGTCGGGTGCGTTCTGCCGCCCTGCGACCGCAACGCGGATGACCATCGACACATCGCCGACCGCACCCTTGTAGGCGTCCGGATTTGCCTTGTATGCCTTGGTATCCGCCGCATAGCCGTGCTTTTCCGCGATCTGCTTCATCTTTTCAAAGAAGCCGTCCGGCGTGTCGGTCTCGTCAAACACGCCCGCAAAGTCGGAGAGGATGGCCTTGGCATCCGCTGCTGACACGCGCGCAGGCATGGTGTAGTCCGGCTGGAACAGCTCGTCGAACATAAAGTCCATGTAGCCCTTGGCGTCCGACCAGAGCGCAAGGTCCTTGCGCGGCTTTTTGCCGCCGCGGCCGATGGCGAGATACGCCTTGGAATACGCCGGGTCGCGCGTGAGCAGGGCGTGGAACTGCGGGTCGTTTTCCGCGCTCCAGTCCGCGATATAACCGTATACCGTGTCCGCATCCATGCGCGAGATGACGTTTTTGGACACGTCGCGCAGCTTTTCGATATCAAACAGCGCGCCCGAGCCGCTCATCTTCCTGGTCGAGAACGGGAAATCGTTCATCGGCGCATCCTGATTGGCGCGGCGCCATTCCTCAAAGTTGGAGTTTAAAAGCGTCATCAGGTACTCGAGCACCGCAGGCACCGGATAGCCCTCCTTGGCGTAGAACGTGAGCGCGAGCTCGGGGTCCTTGCGCTTGGAC
>USLE01000056.1 GCA_900555465.1 uncultured Butyricicoccus sp. | reverse complement strand
ATCTGGGACTTGTCCGCAATTGCGCCGAACGGGCAGTTGACCAGGCACTGGCCGCAGGAAACGCACTTATCATAGTCGATATCCGCCTTGCCGTTCTTGTCGCTGCCGATCGCATCCATGCCGCAGGCCGCCGCGCACGGGCGCTCCTGCCGGATGATGGCGTGATACGAGCATACGTCGATGCAGCGGCCGCACTTGATGCACTTTTCCTGATCGATGTGCGAACGGCCGTTGAAGCGGTCGAGCGTGACCGCGCCCTTGGGGCAGACCTCCACGCAGGGATGCGCGAGACAGCCCTGACAGCCCTCGGTCACCATGACATGGTTCTCCTTGCAGGCGTTGCAGGCAAACTTGATGATGTTGATCAGCGGCGGCGTATAATAAGTCTCTTCGCGGGTCGCGGCATCAATGTTGTCGGACACCGGCGAATGCTCGGCAGCGCTGCGGCAGGGCAGGCCCATCGCCAGACGCAGGCGTTCGCCGACGATCGCGCGCTCCAGAAAAATGTCGTTCCGGTAATTGCCAACCTCGCCCGGAATGATCTCATACGGAAGCGCTTCGATGCGTCTGTCGGTCGGCCACTCGGTATGGTATGCCATACGGGCCACTTCGCAGAAAATTCTCCGGCGGATCTCCTGAATACGGGTCTCGACGCCTCTCATAAATACAGTATCCCCCTTGTGATAAAAATAAAATGTGAATGTACAACCGTGTTCCGCCCCTCCGGCGGGGCAGAGAATTTCTATTATCAGGATACCGGAAAAGCACCGGCTTGTAAAGAGATAAATTGTAGAAAATTTAACAATTTTAACGGCTTTTTTATGTATAACCCACTGTCCCGTCCGGAAATGCGATAAACCGCTGCGCGAAAAGCCCCGCGCACCGTTTTTCCGGCACGCGGGGCAGTGTTTTTTAATACACGTATTCAAATTCCAGATCGCCGATGACGACAAAGTCGCCCTCCTGTACGCCCATCTGCTCGAGCTTGTCATACACGCCCGCGCTTTTGAGCATGCGGTCCATATACTGGCGGGATTCGTAGTCGTCCACATTGACCGAGCCCATGATCTTGTCCACCCATGCGCCCGAGACAACGTAGTAGTCCTCGACCTTTTCGACCGTCCAGTCGCGCTCGCCCGCGGTGTCCGCCGCGGTCTCGACGAACTCCGGCTCGTAGATGAACACGGGCGGCAACTCTTTGAGCGCGTTCCACGTCATGCGCATCAGCTCAGCAACGCCCTGATTGGTTGCAGCCGACAACTCTGCAAATTCGAAACCGTGATCCTCTGCATATTTGCGCAGTCTCTCGACCGGCTCGCGGTTATCGCCCAGCAGGTCGACCTTGTTGGCGACAATGATCTGCGGCCGCGCCGCGAGGAACTCGCTGTAGCCTGCCAGCTCGGCGTTGATCTTCTCGATGTCGTCCAGCGGGTCGCGGCCCTCGCTGCCCGCCGCGTCCACCAGATGCAGCAGCAGGCGGCAGCGGTCGATGTGGCGCAGGAAGTCGTGTCCCAGACCCGCGCCCTCGCTCGCGCCCTCGATGATGCCCGGGATGTCCGCCATGACGAAACTCTGCTCCTCGCCCACGGAGACCACGCCCAAATTGGGCACAAGGGTCGTGAAGTGGTAGTTTGCGATCTTGGGCCGCGCCGCGGAGACCATGCTCAAAAGCGTGGACTTGCCCACGTTCGGGAAGCCGACCAGACCCACGTCCGCGAGCAATTTGAGCTCCAGAATGATGTCGCGCTCCACGCCCGGCTGGCCGGGCTTGGCAAAGCGTGGCGCCTGACGGGTCGGGGTGGCAAAGTGCACGTTGCCCCAGCCGCCGTTGCCGCCCCTGGCCGCGACGAACGGCTCGTCGTCCGACAGGTCCTTGATGACCTGACCGGTCTTCTGGTCGCGGATGATCGTGCCGCGCGGCACGCGGATGATCAGATCCGCGCCGTCCTTGCCCTTGCAGCGCTTGCTGCCGCCGTTTTCGCCCGCTGCGGCGACGTATTTCTTCTTGTAGCGGAAGTCCAGCAGGGTGGAGAGGTTGTCGTCCACCTTGAAGATGACCGAGCCGCCGCGGCCACCGTCGCCGCCGTCCGGCCCGCCGGAGGCGACATACTTCTCGCGGTGGAAGCCGACCTTGCCGTCGCCGCCCTTGCCGGAGACGATCTTGATCCTGGCAATATCAATAAACATTGGTTGTCCTCCTTTCCAAAGGGGGTGTGGTTCTGTTGTGCCCGCTCTAAGCGGGCAGGGATTTCGCCGCCTGCGAACGGCGGGGACGGTGTCGCTGCGCGCGACAGGCGCACAAGAGGGGGCCTTGCCCCCCTCTTGTGAATCACCCCCGCCATAGGATGTTCACGGGTGCCCGCGACCGCAAACAAATTTTGTCCACATATTGTGGAAAAATTTGCTTTGCGATAACATCGCGGCAGTTTCGTTTTTTGCCTGACCCGGGAGGCAGGAGTGCTGGCGATGCAAGGTTTGCGTCCACCGTTTTCGTGAAGGCGACGCTCCGGCCGGGTACAGATGCACCCCTCTGGGGTGGCAGCCAATCCCCTGCCTGTCGCAATGGCAGTTGGGCGGCAGATGGAAAACGTCACTGACTCTTACGCGCGCAGCGCGTCTTCAAGGAGGGGAAGGTGATTCGCAAGAGGCAGGGGAAACCTCAGGTTCCCCCTCCTCTTGTGCGCCCGCCGCGCGCAGCGGCATCGTTCCCCGGGCGCGCAATGCGCGCCCCTGCGAGATCGCGCCCTACGGTGCAGGCGCACGTTTCCTGCCGCCCGCGATGCACACCTCCTGCAATACCCATCCGCAAAATGCCATGAAAACAAAATCCCAGACAAACGTCTGGGATTTCATCTCTGCAATTACTGCGGGTAAACGGAAACCTGCTTGCGGTCCTTACCCAGGCGCTCGAAGCGGACAACGCCTTCCACCTTGGCGAACAGGGTGTCGTCCTTGCCGCGGCCGACGTTCAGGCCCGGATGGATCTTCGTGCCGCGCTGACGGACAAGGATGTTGCCCGCCGGAACGGTCTGGCCGTCCGCGCGCTTAACGCCAAGGCGCTTGGCCTCGGAGTCACGGCCGTTCTTGGTCGAACCTACGCCCTTTTTATGAGCGAAAAACTGTAAGCTAATCTTCAGCATCTGCGTGCACCTCCATTACGTTTAAAAAATCCGGATAGTTCTGTTCCAGCTCGGTAAAATGCAGTTTGAGCGCCAGAAGCGCGTCCTGTCCGCGCTCCATCCCCAAGCCTTGCGGCAGGGTGATGCGGATGTGCGCCCCCTCATCCTCGATCAGCGTATCGACCGGGATGCGCTGCACGTCAAACAGCAAGGCATGCGTCAGCATGACCGCGCTGGAGATCGCCGCACACACGATGTCCTCCCCTTCCTCCGCGTAGCCCGCGTGGCCGAGGATGTCCACCGAAAGGAGCTTTGCTCCCTGCGACGAAAAAGTGACCTTTGTCACCGCCTTACGCCTTGATGGACGCGATGGTCACCTTGGTGTACGGCTGGCGATGGCCCTGACGCTTGCGGTAACCCTTCTTGGGCTTCATCTTGAAGATGTTGATCTTCTTGCCCTTGCCGGTCTTCTCGACCGTGCCGGTTACAGCGGCGCCGGAAACGTAAGGAGCGCCGACGGTGAGCTGATCGCCCTCGCCTACTGCCAGAACCTCGTCAAAAGTAACGGTCGCGCCGTCCTCCACACCGAGCTTCTCGACGTAGATCACGTCGCCCTCAGATACCTTGTACTGCTTGCCGCCAGTTTTCAGAATGGCATACATTTGGTTTTCCCTCTCTTTCGTTATAGAGTCACGCTTGGCACGGCGGCGGCCCGGTTTGGGACGCACTTAACTGGAGCCAATGCACAATGCGGCTTTTAGTAGCATAACACAAGCGGCGGCGCCTGTCAAGCACCGCCGTTCGTCTTTTTCGTATTTTTTCGCATTTTCTGCGCTTATGCGAACATCGCCGCGACAAAATCGTACATACCCGCCGGGGTAGAGGTCGCGCTGCCGGTCGCCGCGCGGTCCATGCTGACAAACCCGGTATTGCCCTGCGCCAGGCCGATCACCCGGTCGGAGAACAATACATAGTAGGTGCAGGCCGGGGCGTCGCCCTCGGCAGCCGCATAGCTTGCCGAATCATCCCGATAAGCTGCAAGCCGGTCCTGCAGGTAGCCCGAAGGTACGCTCAGGTACTGCAGCTGCGAGCCGGTATTGTAAACCACATACACGCCCTCGGTCAGCTGCGGGATCAGGTCCGCAATGCTCGTGGTCTGCGCGGTGGTCGGGTCGTCCAGCGAAGCGGTCAGGCTCGCGAGCATGGACTGGTTGTCCTGCGTCAGCGTACTGACCTGCGCGGTCAGCGTTTCCTTTTCCTTGTTGAGCGTCTCGACCTGTCCGTTTAAGTCGTTGATCGTGCCGCCCCGCACCATGAACATGATGAAAAACAGCAGCGCCAGCACAAGGCACACCAGCACCGCGATGCACAGCATCAGGCGGTAATTGAGTTTAAACGGTTTTCCCGGCGCCTTTCCGCCCGCAGCCCGCACCGGCGGCCGTCTTCTGATCTGGCTGCTCTGTCCGCCGCGTTCCATGCGTTCGGTATGCTCGGTTCGATCCATGCGATTCCCTCCTGTGTTGCTGTCCGGCGTGGTCTGATGCGTCACTTCGCCGGGTTTTCGATGATCTTTACCTCGCCGGACGAGCAGCCGACGATCATGCGCTTGCACATATTCAGGAACAGGCCGTGCTCCAGCACGCCGAGCATACCCTGCAGCTTGCTGTAGACATCCTGAATGTCAAAGCCCGCGCCGAGGTGCAGGTCTGCGATGTAGTTGCCGTTGTCGGTCACAAAGGTCTTGCCGTCCTTGACGCGCAGAACCGGGTTCCAGCCATACGCCGCCATGCGCTCCATCGCCTGCTTGGAACCGTACTGCGCGATCTCGACCGGCAGATGGAACGCGCCGATCTTGTCGACCAGCTTGCTCTCGTCCATGATCCAGATGACTTCCTTGGCCATCGACGCGACGACCTTTTCGCGGTAGAGCGCGCCGCCGCCGCCCTTGATGGCGTTGAACTGCGGGTCGATCTCGTCCACGCCGTCGATCGCGAGGTCGACGTGGTCCAGCTCGTCGATGGTGAGCAGCGGGATGCCCAGCTCACGCGCCTGCGCCTCGGTGGCCTTGGAGGTCGGGATCGCCTGGATCTTGAGGCCGTTCTTGACCATCTCGCCCACGGCGTTGACCATATGATAAGCGGTGGAGCCGGTGCCCAGACCGACCACCATGCCGTCCTTGACGTACTCGGCGGCCTTGTCGCCGGCCAATTTCTTCATATCCATTGTGAGATTCCTCCCCTGACATTGATACCATAACATATCGGTACTTTATACCTATTATAAAATGCCGGAAAGCAAAGGTCAATGTTTTCTAACAAATTACCGCGCTGAAACGCCGTCCTCCTGCCGGATGCGTTCCAGTATCTTCCGGTCCTGCCTGTCCTTCGGCTCGAACTGTGCAAACAGGTCCGGACGGTCGGCTTTGGTGCGGCGCAGGCTCATCTCGCGCCGCCATGCCTCGATGTTCGCGTGGTGGCCGGAGAGCAGCACCGCAGGCACTTCCCTGCCGCGCCAGCTTTCCGGGCGGGTGTACTGCGGGTGCTCGAGCAGCCCCTCCCAGTGGCTCTCTGCGGTGAACGCCTCCTCGTCAGGCAGCACGCCCGGCACCATGCGGCACACCGCGTCCGCGACCGCCATCGCGGGGATCTCGCCGCCGGTCAGCACAAAGTCGCCGATCGAGATCTCCTCGTCCACGCACTCGTCGATGAACCGCTGGTCCACGCCCTCGTAGTGCCCGCAGACCAGGATGAAATGCTCCTTTGCGAGCAGCTCGCGCGCCTTATCCTGATCAAACGGCCTGCCCTGCGCGGACAGGAACACCGTGTGCACATGCTCCCCCGCGCACAGCGCTTGGTGGCACAGGTAGAGCGGCTCGGCGAGCATGACCTGCCCGCGGCCGCCGCCGTAGGGCGCGTCGTCCGCCTTGTGGTGCTTGTCCAGCGCATAGTCGCGGATGTTGGTCGCCTTGACGGTCACCAGCCCCTTGTCCTGCGCGCGGCCGATGATGCTCTCCCGCATGACCGCATCGATCATGTCCGGGAACAGGGTCATAATGTCGATCCTCATTCCACAAGCCCCTCGATGCTCTCGATATAAATGACGCCCTGCTCCATGTCGATCTCCTGCAGAAAGGGCTTGGCCGCGGGGATATAGACCAGACGGCCCTCGCCCGTCTTGACCTCGTACATATCATGCGCCGGGTTGGTGGTGATGACGTCGTGCAGGCGGCCGATCTCGCGGTCCAGCCGGCGGTCGAAGATGGCAAAGCCGAGGATGTCCTGAATGAACACCAGATCCTCCGGCAGCTCGACGTCCTCGCGGTCGAGGTGCAGCACGCGGCCGCGCAGCGTTTCCGCCGCCTCGACCGTGTCCACGCCCGCAAGGTGCATGAGCACGATATTTTTATGCACCTGCGCCTTTTCCACGGTCACAGGCGTTTTTTCGTCCAGGTACAGCGTGTCAAAGTCGCACAGCACTTCCGGGCTGTCGCACCAGCTCTGCACCTTCAGGTCGCCCCGGATGCCGTGCGTGCCCACGATCTTTCCGGCTTCCAAAAATTGTTTCGGCATAGGTTTGTCCTCCGGTAAATTGGGGAATCGGGCGCTTGGCGCCCTTTTTCGAACCATTGCTGCGCATCCTTAAAACAGAAAACCGCAAAGCGGTTTTCATCAAAAGTGCGGGCTTCGCCCGTGCTTTTGATACAAAGGCGAAGCACTGCAAAAATCAGAATTTTTGCGGGGCTTCGGCGCGATCGCCCTTTCAGGCGCAGCCTGACAAGGGCGTGCCTCGTTTGGAACGGGCTCCGCCCGTTTCAAACGAAGTTTTTAGTCCAAAATATCGACTGTTACGCGCTTGTTTTCGCGATTGCCTGCCGCCTTCATGAGTGTGCGGATTTCCTTTGCGATGCGGCCGTGCCGGCCGATAACGCGGCCCATGTCCCCGGGCGCTACGCGCAGGGAATAGGTGATGTTATCGCCGTCGATCTCCTCGGTGATGGCAATCGCATCCGGCTCGGAAACCAGATTTTTGACAATATAGGCCAATAACTCTTTCATTTCGTCACCCTCACTC